>JANQSB010000213.1 GCA_028284295.1 Myxococcota bacterium
TCGTCGAACGTGGTCTTGAGGTCGAAGTTGCCGTCGTGGTCGGTGTCGAGCTCGGCGTAGACGACGTCGCCCCCCGGTGCGAAGCGTCCCCGGGCGTCGATCTCGCCGTCGAAGTCGGTGTCCTCTTCGTAGCTCGCGGGCTTGTCGTCTTCGAAGACGATGAAGCGGTCGGGCTTGCCGTCTCCGTTCTTGTCCTCTTCGAGCCGGGTCGTCCGACCGTCGGCGTCGTGGCTGCGCCAGGTGTCGACCTGGCCGTCGCCGGTGGTGTCGGTCTCCACCGCGGCCACGGCCTTGCCGTCGGGGCCGAAGGAGAGGAAGGAGTCGGGCTTGCCGTCGCCGGTGGTATCCTTCTCCTGCCTGACCAGGGTGCCGTCGGGTCCGTAGCGGTTCCAGACGTCGGTGCGCCCGTCGAGGTCCTCGTCGAGCTCGACCCGCGCCAGGACGGCCTCCTTCGAGCCGTCTTCTCCGCCCGCGGCGGCGGCTTCGTAGTACTCCAGCCGGTCCGGCTTGCCCCGCGCCTTCGAGTCGATGCTGCGGCGCTTCATGACGCCCTGCTCGTAGTCGACGACGGTGTCGAAGTTGCCGTCGCCCGTGGTGTCGACGCGTTCCTGCAGCCGGTGGGTCTCGCCTTCCGGGATCGTCTCGAAGGTGTAGATCGCGTCGGCCTTGCCGTCCGCGTTGCGGTCCTCTTCCTGCTTCACCTTCTTGCCGTCGCGGAACTCGATGGTGGTGTCGTAGAGGCCGTCGCCGGTGCTGTCGGCTTCCTGCCGCACGAGGACGCCGTCGCGGAAGGTGGAGACCAGGTCGACGCGGCCGTCGCCGTCGCGGTCCTCTTCTTCGCGGGCGCGTTGACCGCCCACGTAGCTGCGCGTGATCCCCGCACCGCCCTGGCTTTGGCTGCCCCCCAGCACCTCGCGTTCGACGCTGCCGTCGGCGGCCAGGTAGGCGGTGATCTCGGGCGTGCCGTCGTAGTCCTCGTCGAAGGCCCGCGTCTTCTCGGCGCCGTTCTCGTACAGGATGACGGTGTCGACCCGGCCGTCGCCGGTGGTGTCGGCCTCCCGCCTGGCGATCACCTCGTTCTCGTAGAAGCTGACGATGTCGGGCTTGCCGTTGCCGCTGGTGTCGTCCTCGACGCGCACCTTCTGGCCCTGCTCGTAGAAGATGACGACGTTGAGCTGGCCGTCCTGGTTGCCGTCCTGGCGCTCGAGCTTCTTGGTGCCGTCGGCGTTGAACTCGGCCGCCAGGTCGATGCGGCCGTCGTGGTCGCTGTCCTGCTCCACCCGGTCGAAGCGGCCGTCCACGAAGGTGGTGAAGCGGTCGTGCTTGCCGTCGTGGTTGGTGTCTTCCTGCTTGCGGACCGGGACGCCGTTCTCGTAGTCGGTGGTGACGTCGTGCTTGCCGTCGGCATTGCGGTCTTCGACCACCTGCCGCGGCAGCCCGGCCTCGAAGTAGGTGATCTTGTCGGGCTGGCCGTCCTTGCTGGTGTCGAGCTCTTGACGGGTGGGCTTGCCGTCCTCGCCCAGGGTGACCCAGGCATCGACGCGCCCGTCGTGGTCGGTGTCGCTCTCGGCGCGCACCGGGGCCCCGTTCTCGAAGAAGATCTTCTCGTCGTACTGGCAGTCGCCGTTGGTGTCGTTCTCGCGCCGGGCGATCTGCTCGTTCTCGTCGTAGTGCAGCACCACCGACATGCACTTCTCGGGCGCGCGCGGTGCCTGGGCGAGGACGTCGGCGGCAGCGAAGGCCACCGCGACCCAGGCGGCGTGCGGCGCTCGGCGCGCGAAGCGATGGCGGAGAATCGGGATGGTCGCTTCCGCCGTCTACAGTGCCGGGACCGAGAAGGTGCCGCGCAGCTTCTTGCGCGCCAGGCAGCGCACGTTGTCGTCCATGGGCGGGAAGGGCGAGGCGGCCCGCAGGGCCTCGACCGCACTGTTGCCCAGTGCCGGCTCGGTGTTGCCGATGTACTCCACCTGCGTGGCAGCACCCGACGAGTCCAGCACGAAGCGCAGCTTCACCTCGGCGTCGGCCGAGACGCCCTCCGGCACCTGCCAGCGCTTCTGGGTGCGCTCCTCGACGAGCTTCAGGTAGCGGACCACGAAGCCGCTCTCGAAGCAGGGAACCACGCCCTCGGCCGTTCCCGTCCCGCCGCTTCCCTCGCCGCCCGCGTAGGCGCCGACGGCGGTGTCGAAGTCGAAGGCCTCGGTGGCCACCGAGGTGTCCTCGTTGCTGACGACGGCCACCGGTCCGGCGCTGCGGTAGTCCACGTCCTCGACCACGGGCACCTCGGCGAAGTTCTGCGGGGCCTCCAGCGCGGCGCCCGGGTCGATCTCGCGCGGGCCGTCGTAGTCCACCACCGGGGCATTCAGGTCGGTGGGGGCCACCTGCACGTTCTGCAGCTTGGAGAGGTCGACGTTGGTGGCGACCCGGCGCCGGTCGATCGAGCGGGCCTGGGTGCGGTTGCTCACCACCTGCCGCCGCTGCACCTGCTGGGGGGCCTCCGCCTTCTGGACGCGGTTCATGTTCAGCTGCTGGGGCTTCACGTTGACCACGCGCGGCTGGGCCACGGCCTGGGCGGTCACCCGCCGCGCCGCCTGGACGGGTGTCCTCTGCCTTCGCGGCTGGATCACCTTGCGGGCCGGCGCGGGCTTCACGTCGGCGCCGGGCAGCTCGCGGATGATCTTGACCTCGATGAGCTCCTCGACGGGGGGCGCCAGCCAGGCGAGCAGCACCAGGACGCCCAGCGCACCGGCGTGCAGCGCGGTGGTGAGCGACCCGGCGATCCACGAGCTGCGGTTGTCTTCCGGCTCGGCCATGCCGAGCCGCGGCAGGTCACCGGCAACCGCCGGGGTGAGTCCCCCGACGGGTCCCGCGGTCGACAGCATGGAGACGAAGCGGCGCTTCGCAGTGTGCCGGTGTCGAACGCGGACGGCGGGTGTCGGGGCGTGGCTCATGCGGCTCGGCTCGCGTCGGACCTCGAAGCTGTGATCCCGAAGGACGGTGCGGCGCGCGGCGCGCCCGATCTGTCACTTCGACACTCGCGAGCGGCCCGGGTTCCAGCCCGCGGGGCGCGTTCGCGGGGGCCCGGTACGGCGGCGATCGATCCTAAGAGAGCGCTGAATGGGTGTCAAACGCCGAAGAGCGCCGCCATGCGGCCACCTCGCGCTCGCCCTGCCGGCGGCTGCACCCGGCATGGCCGTTGGTTAATCTCCGGCTCCCCCGAGCATCGGAAGCCTCTCCCCCGGAGCGCATGCCCGCCGCTCCGCCCAGATCGGAACCTCGTCCATGTTCGACGCGCAACACCTGATCGACCTGCTCATCATGGGCTGGCTCTCGAACGTGCCGCTCGCCATCGGGTCCGTCTGGACCCTCTCGATCTTCGCCGAGCGCTGGTGGAAGCTGCGCGGTCTCGAGGACAAGTCGCGTGCCCTGGCCACCGAGGTGATCGAGCGCCTCGCCAGCAACGACCCGGCCGGCGCCCGGCGCCTGTGCGAGGAGTCGAACCTGGCCATCGCCGACATGCTGCTCGAGGGGCTGCGCTGGGACAACGTCGCGGTCGAGGACCTCGACCGCGTGTTCGCGACGCTCCGCGCGGAGCTCGGCGTCGGACTCAAGCGCGGCATCTGGATCATCGGCACCGTGGGCTCGCTGGCCCCCTTCGTCGGACTCTTCGGCACGGTGGTCGGCATCATCCGCGCCTTCGCGACCATGGCCGAGAGCGGCGAGACCGGCTTCAACGTCGTGGCCATGAGCTTGTCCGAGGCGCTGATCGCCACGGCCGCCGGCCTGGGCGTCGCCATCATCGCGCTGCTCATCTTCAACTACCTGAACACCCGCGTGGCCTCGGTCTCGCAGGTGTACGCCCGGGCTTCCGAACGGCTGGTGCAGGCGCTGCTCTACGTCGAGTCGCGGGCCAGCGGGAGCGCCTGACGTGGCCATCAGCGGGCTCCCGGCCGAGGGCGGCGAAGGCGGCGAAGAAGGCGCCATCGTCGCCGAGATCAACATCACGCCGCTGACCGACATCTTCCTGGTGCTGCTCATCATCTTCATGGTGACCACCACCGTGTCCGAGGAAGAGGGCAAGAACATCGACCTGCCCGAGGCGACCCAGAGCGAGGACACGCCCCCGAAGAGCGTCACCGTGGCCATCGACGCCGAGGGCGTCATCAAGATCAACGACAAGGTCGTGCCCGCCGGCATGCTCGAGCAGGCCATCGAGGACGCCCTCGAGATCGCCGAGGAGAAGGTCGTCATCCTGAAGGGCGACAAGGTGGTGATGCTGGGCCAGGCGGTGAACATCCTGGACATCGCCCAGCAGAAGGGCGCAAAAGGTATATCCATCGCGACCCAGCAGCCGGGCCCGGGCGGCTAGCCCGCCGGACCGGGCGGGCGCGGGACAGCGCCTGACTGGAAGTCGAAGTGCGTAGACGCCCCCCTGCGTGCGCAGTAGAGTGTCGAGGATGTTGACGGCGCCCCTCCGCCTGGGCTGCATCGAATGCGACCTGCTCGTCTCCGTCTCGCCGCTGGGACCGGGCGAGCGTGCGCGCTGTCCGCGCTGCAGCCACCTGCTGACCGAGAACGTCGACGAGGGCTTCCAGCGCTCGCTCGCCTTCCTGGTGGCCGCGGCGGTGCTGCTGGTGCTGTCGCTCTGCTTTCCTTTCCTGTCTCTCGCGGAGAGCGGCCTCGAGCAGGTGATGACCCTGCCCGGCAGTGCCCGCGAGCTGTGGAACGGCGGCTACCCCGAGGTGGCGATCCTGGTGATGGGGCCGATCATCGGCATCCCCGGCATGATGCTCGTAGGCCTCGCAGCCCTGCTCCTGCGGCTGCTGCGCGGGGTGGAGGCGGACTGGCTGGTGCCCCTGGGCCGGGTGCTCTTCTTCCTCAGCCCGTGGAGCATGGTCGAGGTCTTCGTGATCGGCGTGATCGTCAGCCTGGTGAAGATCGCCGCAATGGCCCACGTCGTTCTCGGGATCTCGTTCTGGGCCTACTGCGCCTTCGCGCTCTGCTACATCGCGGCCTTCACCAACATCGACCGGGTGCAACTGTGGGAGCGCATCGAGGAGCTGACCCCGTGAGCGACTCGGCCACCTCGTACCCGGTGGGCACGGCGGCCGCGGCGGGCCTCGCGGTCTGCCACATCTGCCACAAGCTGGCGCCCGAGAGCCACCACGAGTGCCCGCGCTGTGGCGCGGCCATGCACCTGCGCGCGACCGACAGCCTGCAGCGCACCCTGGCACTCGCCTTCACGGCCTGCGTGCTCTACATCCCGGCCAACATCCTGCCCATCATGACCACCACGCAGCTCGGCACGCCCGAGCCCAGCACCATCATCGGAGGCGTGGTGCTGCTGATCAACCTGGGCTCGTACCCGGTGGCGGCGGTCATCTTCATCGCGAGCGTCATGGTGCCGAGCGGCAAGCTGCTGGCCATCTTCTGGCTGTGCTGGGGGGTTTCGCGCGGACAGAAGACCTCCTTCCAGCAACGGACGGTGATGTACCGGGTGACCGAGTTCATCGGCAAGTGGTCGATGGTGGACGTCTTCGTCGTGGCGATCCTGGTGGCGCTGATCCAGCTGGGCGGTCTGCTCTCGATCAATGCGGGCCCGGCCGCCATCGCCTTCGGCGGCGTCGTGATCGTCACCATGCTCTCCGCCGAGTCCTTCGACTCGCGGCTCATCTGGGATCAGTACCATGGCGGGGCCGAGCCCGATCGCCCGACTGCAGCGGCTGGATCGCCGGAACAGGGAGAAGCTGGATGACGGACGCGCACGCGACGGTCGCCAAGAAGCGCGGCATCAACCTCGTCTGGGTGGTGCCGATCGTCGCCGTGGCGCTCGGTGTCTGGATGGTGATCTACACGATCCAGAGCCAGGGCCCGACGATCACGCTCCAGTTCTCGACGGCCGAAGGCCTGGAGGAAGGCAAGACCAAGGTCAAGCTGCTGAACGTCGACATCGGCCTCGTCGAGGACGTGGCCATCAACCCCGACCTCGAGAGCGTGACGGTGAGGGCGCTGCTCGAGCCCGAGGCCGAGCGCCTGCTGAAGAGCGACACGCAGTTCTGGGTGGTGCGGCCCCGCATCGGCAAGGGCGGCGTCTCGGGGCTGGGGACCCTGCTCTCGGGCGGCTACATCCAGGTGGCCCCCGGCAAGACGGGCGAGTACGAAGAGGACTTCGTCGGTCTCGAGGAGCCGCCGGTCACGCCCTCCGGCACGCCGGGCATCCGCGTGGTGATCACCACCGAGAACGCCAACTCCATCGGTCCGGGCGACGCCGTCCTCTACAAGGGCTACCAGGTGGGTCGGGTCGAGACCGAGTTCTTCGACATCGAGGAGAACCTGCTGCGCTACGAGGTGTTCATCGACGCGCCCTACAGCGACCAGCTGACCCAGCGGCACCGCTTCTGGGAGGTGAGCGGCGTCTCGGCCAAGCTCGGTGCCGACGGCATCCAGGTGGACACGGGGTCGCTGGAGACGGTGCTCTTCGGCGGCGTCGAAGTCGGTCTGCCGCTGGGGGTCGAGGACGGTCCGCCGGCCCAGGCGGCCGAGGTCTTCAAGCTGTACTCGAGCTTCGACGAGGTCAACGAGCGGCCCTACCGCTACTCCCTCGAGTACGTCGTCGTCTTCCCCCAGTCGGTGCGGGGGCTCTTGCCCGGCGCGCCCGTCGAGTTCCGCGGTCTGCGCATGGGGCAGGTCGAGCGCATCATGCTCACCGAGCTGACGGCCAACGACGACGACCAGGAAGAGGGCATCCCCGTCCTGATCCGCATCGAGCCGGCCCGACTCGACATGCCCGACTCGCCCGAAGGCATCGAGCGCATGCGGGAGACGATCCGGGTGGCCACCACCGAGAACGGCATGCGGGCGACCCTGGCCACGGGCAACATCATCACCGGCAGCCTCTTCGTCACCATGGACCTCTTCCCCGGGATGGGGAATGGCGAGATGGGGGTCTACGCCGACCGACCGACCATCCCGACGGCGCCTTCGGGCATCGAGGGCATCACCCAGAAGCTGACGATGTTCCTCGACAAGCTGAACGGGCTGAACCTCGACGCGACGGTCGACAACGCCAACGACATGATCGCCAGCATCGACGCCCTGGTCGCCGGGCCGCAGATGCAGCAGCTGCCGGGGACCCTCGACGACGCTATCGCCGAGCTGCGCACCACCCTGGCTTCGCTGTCGAGCGAGTCCGAGCTGCAGGCCCGCCTGCTGCCCACCATCACCGAGCTCGAGCGCACGCTCACCAGTCTGCGTCTACTGCTCGACACCCTGGACGAGCAGCCCAACTCCCTCATCTTCAACCGCGAATACCGGGAAGATCCGCAGCCCCGGTCGGGTTCCCAATGAGCATTCGATCGATCGTCGTCGTTCCCTTCCTGCTGACCACCCTCGCGCTCGTCGGCTGCGCGTCGTCGTCGCCCGAGCCGACCTACTACCTGCTGCGCGGTGCGCAAGAAGAGGGCGCCGGACAGGTGGACGCGGTGATTCGCGTGGGTCTCGGCCGCGTGATCGTGGCCCCGTACCTGATGTCGAGCAACGGCGTGGTCGTCGAGACCGCCCCGGGCCAGGTGCGGCCCGCCCGCAGCCACCAGTGGGCCGAGCCGATCGATTCCGGCATCCGCTGGTTCCTGCGCGCCGAGATCGCGCGCGCCCTCGGCGACGAGGTCGGTGGGGGCCTCGTCGACATCCAGGACTGGGACTACACGATCGACGTCTACATCGGGCGTCTGCACGGCAACGTGGAAGGCAAGGCCCTGATCGAGAGCGCCTACGTGGTGCGACCGCGGGTCGACCGCAGCGAGCTGCGCGAGTACTACTTCTCGCGCAGCCACGCGCTGCCCCGCGAGGGCTATGCGGCGCTCGTGGAGGCCCAGCAGGTGCTGCTGACGGGTCTGGCCGACGCCATCGCCGACGACCTGCGCAAGGCCATGCAGCCGCCCGCCCCGATGGCGGCGGACAGCAGCGAGGTCGACCAGGGCTACTAGTGCCCGGTCCCGGGCCCGGTCCCGGGCCTCGACCTTCTGTCACGCTGCTCGGCGCCGGATCCAGATCCAGGTGCCCAGCATGACGATCGCCTGCGGGACCAGCAGGCCGATGCCGTAGAGCGCGTTCAGGGCGTTCTGCACCGGCACCGGGAACTGCAGCAGTCCACCGGCCTTGGGCCGGATGGTGATCGCCGGCTCGCGCTCGAGCGCCCAGTGCACGGCGTTGAGGGCCAGGTCGAGGTTGAAGAGCGCGCGCAGGTAGCGGTTCGTGGCGAAGGTCGAGTCGCCGAAGGCCACGATGCGGGCGAGCTCGTCGCCGCGCGCGTACTCGCCCGCCGCCACCAGGGGCTGGTAGTTGCCGCGTACGCCTCGAGGGCGTTCGCGCGGGACCGTGTCGGGGCCGTCCGCATGCAGCCAGGCCTCGGGGCTCGAGAAGACGGCTCCGCCCACCCGGTCGTCGGGCTGGGGCTTTCGGAGATCGAAGGCGCGCGCCCGACGGAAGAAGGTCATGCGGTTCGCGTTCAGGCCGCGCGTGACGGGGTGGTCCGCATAGGCGCTGGCGATCGGGTCGAGGCCGGCGGCATCGCCTTCGATGGCCACGGCTCGCGGGTCGACGACCAGCGCGTCGGGCGAGTCCAGGCCGAAGTCCCGGAGCAGCGCCTCGACGCCGCTCTGCCGGCCCGGCTCGAGGAAGACCACGAGCCTTCCGCCCCGCTCTTCGAGCCACTGGCGCAGCCCGGAAAGCGCGGCCTCGGTGAAGCGGCGCGCCGGCGCGATCAGCAGCAGCCCGTCGGCATCCGCGGGAATCTGCGGCGCGACGGCCGTCGCGTGGGGCTTCACCCGGTAGCCTTCGCTCTCGAGCGCGGCCTTCAGCCCCGAGAAGCCGGCGTCCTCGCTGCGCTCGACGTCGCCTTCGCCGGTCCCGACGGACACGTAGAGGATCTTCCGGCTCGGGTTCTGCAGCTGGGCCAGCGCTTCGTAGAGGGCGCCTTCGGTGGGGCGCTCGACCAGGCGCCAGTCCCTCTGCGTGCGCAGCACCACCGAGTTCGAGCTTCCGATGCCGTAGCGGTCCTCGTCTTCCGGGGAGCGGTCGAGGTCGCGCTCGGTCGTCGACGCGGCGGGATGGGTGCGGGCGATCTGCTCGAGCAGCAGGCGGGTCGCGCGCAGACGCGGGTCGCCCTGCAGGCCGTAGAGGGTGAGCTCGAGGGGGCCCTCCTCGCCCAGGGCGTGCACCGCCTCGGTGGTGGCGGGCGCCAGCGCGAAGCGGCGCTCGAAGGTCCAGTCGAAGCGCGGTCCCCAGAACGCGATGAACAGCTGCACGAGCACGGCGGCCCAGGTGATGGCGAGCGCGGTGAGCGCACTCTCCACGGTGGGTCCCCAGTCGGCGTGGCTCGTCCGGCGGGCTGCGCGCACCAACGCGGAGACCGCCCCCAGCGCGACCAGCCCGGCTCCGAGCACCATGTTGACGACGTTGAAGGCGTTGAACTCGTCGAGGCTGTTGTAGGACGCCAGCCCGAAGGCGAGCGCGACGAGGCCGAGGCTTCCGAGGCCGCGTGCCGCGCTCGAGCGCTCAGCGTCGTGGGGAGCGTCCACGTCCGGTCAACCGCCGACCCGGCGCAGGTCGAGCGAGAAGCGGACCAGCGCGCCGCTGATCACGGCCAGGGTGACGAAGTAGGAGACGTTCGCGAAGCCCACCAGCCCTTCGGAGAAGCGCCCGAAGTGCGGGTGCATGGAGATCGCGTCGAGCACGCCGGCGGTGCCCTCGGACACGAACTCGAAGGTCCAGTGGAAGTCGTACAGGATGAAGGTGACGCCCACCGTCGACACGGCCGCGATGATCTGGCTGCCCGTGAAGGCCGAGCACACCAGGCCGATGGACGCGATGCCGATGGCCAGCATCACCAGGCCGAGGTAGACGGCCGCCAGGTGCTGCAGGCCCAGGCCCCCCGACAGCACCGCCGAAGCCGGGTAGATGAAGCTGATCGTCATCATCAGCAGGATGAACCCGTAGGTGACGGCGAACTTCGCCAGCACGATCTGGCCGGGAGAGAGCCGGCTGGCCAGCAGCAGCTCGTCGGTCCCCAGCGAGCGTTCTTCCGCGAAGACCCGCATGGTGACGAGCGGGATGGGAAGCAGGATGAGGAGCCCCAGCTGCTCCATCACGGGCAGGAAGACGGTGTCGCGCAGGTTGATGTAGTCCGGGATGGTGTCGCTCTCGAAGCCGCCCATCGAGCTGCTGGCGAACAGGAAGAGCTGGTGGTTGTACAGCCGCAGGTGCTCGAAGAAGGAGATCGAGGTGATCAGCGCCACCATCGTCAGCACGAAGTAGGCGATGGGCGACGCGAAGAGCACGGTCGCCTCCTTGCGCATCAGCGCCCACAGGGGCGCGAGCACCGCGGCCCGGGCTTGCTGGCCGCGCGGGCCGCTCACGCGGGGGCTCCGCGGAAGAGGGCGAGCGGGTCTTCGCCGCCGAGCACGGTCTCGGCGTCGCCCACGGCCACGAGTCGCCCCTGGTGGAGCACCGCCACCCGCGAGCACAGCTGCCGCGCCTCGTGGAGGTCGTGGGTGCACAGGAGCAGCGTGCGCTGTCCCCGCAGCCCGGCGAGCTGCTCGCGCACCTCGGCGCGCTGCAGCGGGTCGAGACCGCTGGTGGGCTCGTCGACGATCAGCAGCGGCGGCTCGTCGAGGAAGGCCTGGGCCAGGGACACGCGCTGCTGGTAGCCCTTGGAGAGGTGCCCGATGAGCCTTTCGGCGTGGTCCTCGATGGTGAAGCGCGCGAGCACGCTGGCGACGGCGGCGTCCCGCGCGGCACCCGTCAGGCCGCGCAGCCCGGCCGCCAGCCGCAGGCCCTGGCGCACGCGCAGGTCCGGGTAGAGCTTCGGGCGTTCGGCCGCGAAGCCGATGCGCGCGTGGACGGCGCGCGGGTTCGTGGCGGGCGAGATGCCGTCGATGGAAACCCGTCCGGCCGTCGGCAGCAGGTAGCCCGTGAGCAGGCGGATGAAGGTCGTCTTGCCGGCGCCGTTGGCACCCAGCAGGCCGAAGGTCTCGCCGCGCTCGATCACGAGATCCAGGGCGTCGAGCGCCAGGTGTTCGCCGAAGGCCCGCGACAGGCCGACCGCCTCGACGCGCGCGCCGGCGGGCTCGGCAGCCAGGCCGGCGCTCATGGCGGGTCTCCCATCCTGCGCGTCCTACGAAGCGTCACGCCCGGAGGTTACCGCCGCACGTCTCACAGGTGCTTCAATACCTCGAAATAGCCCGGCCAGGTCTTGCCCACGCAGTCCGGGTCCTTGATGACGACGCCGGGCACGCGCAGCCCCGCCAGCGAGAAGGCCATGGCCATGCGGTGGTCGTCGTAGGTCTCGATCTCGGCGCCGTGCAGCGGACCCGGGCGGATGTGCAGGGCGCTCTCGGTGGCCTCGGCACGCGCGCCCAGGCGGCGCAGCTCGGTCTCGAGCGCGGCCAGGCGGTCGGTCTCCTTGATGCGGATGTGCGCGACGTTGGTGATGGTGGTCGGGCCGTCGGCGAAGAGGCAGAGCACGGCGTAGGTGAGGGCGGCGTCGCTCATGTGGTTCATGTCGACCTCGCCGAGGCTCTTGAGGCCGTTCTCCGGGCCTTCGACGGTGACGGAGCTGCCGTCCCGGATGACCCGGCAGCCCATGCGCTCGAGCAGGGCCAGGATCTCGAAGTCCGACTGGTGCGAGCGGTCCGGGATGTTGTCGATGCGCACGCGGCCGCCGGCGATGGCGGCGGCACAGAAGGGATAGGTGGCCGCCGAGGCGTCGGGCTCGATGCGGTAGCGGCGCGCCTGGTAGCCGCTGCCGGCACGCACGCGGATGCCTTCGCGACCCGGCTCGTCGAGCCAGGCCGCCCGGGCGCCGAACGCCTTCATGACGTCGAGGGTGAGATCGACGTAGGGGCGCGACACGATCACGTCGTCGACGAAG
The DNA here is from genome assembly GCA_028284295.1 of Myxococcota bacterium. Taxonomy (GTDB): domain Bacteria; phylum Myxococcota_A; class UBA9160; order UBA9160; family UBA4427; genus JAJDAN01. The sequence continues at coordinate 11,927 of JANQSB010000213.1, forward strand.
CGAAGCACCACGTCGTCCGCCGCGTAGGGGGCCGCCAGCATCACGGCCGAGACGTACTGGCTCGAGCGGCTGGCGTCGATCTCCACCTCGCCGCCGCGCAGGCCGCCTCCCCGGAGCTCGACGGGCGGGCAGCCGTCCTGTCCCTGGATCCGGGCGTCCGCACCCAGGGCCGTCAGGGCATCCACCAGGTCCTGGATGGGGCGCTGGCGCATGCGCGGCCCGCCGTCCACCACCACGGGCCCCTCGGCCAGGCAGGCCGCGGCCGTCAGGAAGCGCGCACTGGTGCCCGAGTTGGCGGTGAAGAGCGGGGCGGGCGGGGACATCAGCTCGCCGCCGCGTCCGCCCACCAGCCAGGGGTCGTGCTCGGAATCCACGTGCACGCCCATCGCCACCAGCGACCCGCGCATGACCTCGGTGTCCTCGCTCTCGAGGCCCCCGAACAGGTGCGATTCGCCGTTTGCCAGGGCCGCGCACACGAGCGCCCGGTTGGTGAGGCTCTTCGACCCGGGCACCTTGACGGTGACGTCCAGGGGGCCGCGGGGCTCGATGGGCAGGGCGACGGGGTTGTCGGAGGAGGCGGGCAACGGGTTTCGACTCCTCGAGGCAGGTAGAGGGGCGTCGGCAACGGCGTTCGAGCCCCGGAGAGCCCGCAACGCCCGTATCGGGCCGCTAGAGTGCCGCCGGCGCGTGCGCGGCGGCGAGCCTAGCGCATGCCGTTGACACGCCCGGACGGCTTCGGCAGACTCCTCCGCCGTGCCAAATTCCCGTTTCGATTCGGGTATTTATCTTCAACCTGGACGCGGGGCACCCGGCACGGCAGTCGCCGCGTCAGCGCCCGCCCCGCGGCATCCAACTCATCGGATGGGCCATCGGGTCCGCCATCGCGATCGGACCCGGCAGGGCCCGGACCCAGCGACCGCAAAGCAAGCGCCGCAGGACCCCACTGCAAGGAAGGAAGGAGCCCCACGTGCCGAAGGTGCTCGTATCGGACAACCTCGCGCCCCAGGGCCTGGACGTGCTGCGCCAGGCGCGAGGCATCGAGCTGGTGGAGAAGCCCGGCCTGTCCGCCGGTGAGCTGCTAGAAGAGATCGCCGACGTCGACGGACTGGTGATCCGCAGCGGCACCAAGGTGACCGCGGACGTCATCGCGGCTGCCGGCAGCCTGAAGGTGGTGGGACGCGCCGGCATCGGCGTCGACAACGTCGACGTGCCCGCGGCCACTGCCCGGGGCATCGCGGTCCTCAACACGCCCGAGGGCAACAACATCACCACCGCCGAGCACGCCATCGCGCTGATGGTCTCGCTGGCGCGCCACATCCCCCAGGCCACCGCTTCGATGAAGGCCGGCAAGTGGGAGAAGAAGAAGTTCCAGGGCATGGAGCTCTTCAATCGCACCCTGGGCGTGGTGGGTCTGGGCAACATCGGGCGCATCGTGGCCCTGCGCGGCAAGGGCCTGGGCATGAAGGTCATCGCCTACGACCCGCCCATCAGCCACGAGGCCGCCGCCAAGCTGGGGGTCGAGCTGGTGTCGCTCGACGAGCTGTACTCGCGTTCGGACGTCGTCACCGTGCACGTGCCCAAGACCAAGGAGACGACGGGCATGCTCGACCAGGCGGCCTTCGCCAAGATGAAGCCCGGCGTTCTGCTCATCAACGCGGCCCGCGGTGGCATCATCGACGAGGCCGACCTGTACGCCGCCCTCGACAGCGGCCAGGTGGGGGGCGCCGCGCTCGACGTCTTCGTCGAGGAGCCGCCGCCGGACGATCACCCGCTGCTGTCGCACGAGCGGCTCATCTGCACGCCGCACCTCGGCGCCTCCACCGAGCAGGCGCAGGTGAACGTCAGCGTGGCGGTGGCCGAGCAGGTGCGCGACTACCTGCTCGAGGGCGTGGTCCGCAACGCCATCAACGTGCCGTCCATCGCGCCCGAGCTCGTCGAGGAGATGGAGCCCTACTTCCAGCTGGCCGAGAAGCTCGGCCGCTTCCACGGACAGCTGGCCACCCAGGTGGAGCAGGTGGAGGTGGAGTACGGCGGGGAAGTGGCGGAGCTGCGCACGGCGCCCGTCACCATCGCGGTGCTGAAGGGGCTGCTCGAGAGCACCAGCGACCGGGTCAACATGGTGAACGCACCGCTCATCGCTCAGGAGCGCGGCATCAAGATCATCGAGAGCAAGGTGAGCCGCGCCCAGGACTTCGCCAGCTGCATCACGGTGCGGGTGAAGGGCACGGTCGACCGTCTGATCGCGGGCGCCGTCTTCCACGGCGGGCAGCCGCGCATCGTTCGCATCGACGACTTCATGCTCGAGGCCATTCCGGAGGGTCCGACCCTGTTCCTGCAGAACCACGACGAGCCCGGTGTCGTCGGCACCGTGGGCACCGTGCTGGGCGACGGCGGCATCAACATCTCGCGCATGCAGCTGGCCCTGGTGCCGGAGCGGCGCGAGGCCGCCATGCTGGTGAACGTGGAGCCGACCCCCGGCCCCGAAGTGATGGAGCGCCTGCGCAACGTGTCGCACGTGACCTCCGCCAAGATCGTGGAGCTCTAGGCGTGCCGGCCGTAGTGGGCGTCGGCGCCCAGTGGGGAGACGAAGGCAAGGGCAAGATCGTCGACTGGCTCGGCGAGCGCGCCGACGTGGTGGCGCGCTTCCAGGGCGGCAACAACGCCGGTCATACCCTGGTGGTGGACGGCGAGACGACCATCCTGCACGTGGTGCCCTCGGGCATCCTGCACCACGCGTCGGTGAACCTGATCGGGCCGGGCGTGGTGGTCGACCCGGGCACGTTGCTGGTCGAGATCGACGCGCTGACCGAGCGCGGCGTGCTGCGCGACCCGTCGCGGCTGCGGGTCTCCGGAAGGGCCCACGTCATCCTGGAGTGGCACCGGGCGCTGGACGCGGCCCGCGAGGGCGCGGCGGGGGACGCGGCCATCGGCACCACCCGGCGTGGCATCGGCCCCGCCTACGAGGACAAGGTGGCGCGCCGGGGCATCCGCGTGGCCGACCTGCTGCAGCCGTCTTCGCTGCGGGCCAAGCTCGACCGCATCGCCGAGGCCAAGAACTTCGAGCTGACGAAGTTCTACCAGGCGGCGCCGGTGGACGTCGACGCGCTCGAGCGCGACTGCGTGGCCTGGGGCAAGCGTCTCGAGCCCTACGTGGACAACACGGGTCGCATCCTCGACGGCGCCATGAAGGCCGGCGAGAGCGTGCTCTTCGAGGGCGCCCAGGGGACCTTCCTCGACATCGACCACGGCACCTATCCCTTCGTGACGTCTTCGAACTGCGTGGCGGGCGCCGTCTGCACGGGCAGTGGCGTGGGGCCCACCAAGATCGACCGGGTGCTCGGCATCACCAAGGCCTACACGACCCGCGTGGGCAGCGGACCGTTCCCCACGGAGCTGGACGACGCCATGGGCGAGCGGCTGCGCACGGCGGGGGCCGAGTTCGGCGCCACCACGGGACGACCGCGTCGCTGCGGCTGGCTCGACGCCGTGATGCTGCGCGAGGCCGTGCGCGTGAACGGCATCACCGACCTCGCCATCAACAAGCTCGACATCCTGTCGGGCCTGGGCGACCTGCAGGTGGCCACCCAGTACCGCATCGACGGCAAGCTCACGAACGACTTCCCCATGACCCTGGACGAGCTCGAGCGGGCCGAGCCCGTCTTCGAGACCCAGCCGGGCTGGGACGAGGACGTGAGCGGCGTGCGCGAGTACGACGCGCTGCCCGACAACGCGCGACGCTACGTGGAGTACGTCGAGCGCCTGGTGGACGTGCCGGCGGCTTTCCTGTCGGTGGGACCGGGCCGCGACGCGACCATCGCCCGGTCGGACCTGTTCGGCTGAGCGAGTCGGGCGCCGCGGGCAGTCGGGACGTGGGGGCAGAGGCGAGCGAAGGCGAGGCGCCCGGCGCCCGCCTGCGGGTGGTGTCGGCGAACCTGCTGCGGGGCGGTGTCGACCCGGGCTGGCTGCGCGAGCTGGTTTCCGCCCTGCGTGCCGACGTGGTGGCCCTGCAGGAGGCCACGCCCGAGCACGTGGAGGCGCTCTCCGAGCAGCTTCCCCATTCCAGCCTGCACAAGGGCCGCGCGGGTGAGTTCCATTCGGCGCTGGCCCTGCGGCACCCGGCGAGGGAGCGCGGCGAGCTTCCGTTCTCGTGGCGCCCGGCACCGTGGGCGCGGCTCGACCCGGCCAGCTGGCCGGGGTTGTCCCGCGGCCTCGACCTGGTGGCCGTGCACGTGGCGGCGCCGCACATCTACTGGGGGGCGGTCGGGTACTCGTTCTGGCTGCGCGCCCAGCAGCTGCGGGTGCTGGAGCGAAGGCTCGAGGAGTGGATCGGGCCGGCCACGAAGACCGGTGCTCCGGCTGGCGGCGGGGCGGCTTCAGCGGCCGCGGGCGCGGTGGCGGGGGGCGAGGGTGCGCCCGTTTCCTCGGGCTCCGGCTCCGGCTCCGGCCGCACGGTGGTGCTGGGCGACTTCAACGCGACGCCCATCTGGGGCGTCTACCGGCGGGTCGCCCGGCAGATGAGCGACGCGGCCGTGGTAGTGGGCCAGCGTCGGGGGCGTCCCGTGGAGCCCACCTGGTGGCTGCGGACCACGGGCCGGCGGCGTCTGCGCCTCGACCACGCCTTCACGCACGGGGTGACGCCCCACGACCTGCAGGTAGTGGACCTGCGCGATTCCGACCACAGCGCCCTGGTGCTGGACCTGCCGGCCTGACAAGACGCTGACGACCTGCAGGCCCCTCCGGCGGCCCGGGGCTTGACGCCCCACCCGCGGTGCCGATACACCGACGCCATGATCTTCGACCCGCTCTACTGGCTCGTCATCGGTCTCGGAATGGTCCTCAGCCTGGGTGCCCAGGCCATGGTGAAGGGCCGCTTCCAGAAGTACTCCCAGATCGGCACCCGGTCCCACCTGACGGGATCTCAGATCGCGCAGCAGATCCTGCGCGACAACCAGATCTACGACGTCACCGTCGAGCCCGTGGCCGGCAACCTGACCGACCACTACGACCCGCGCACGAAGACCCTGCGCCTTTCGGAGGGGGTCTTCCACAGCAACAGCATGGCGGCCTTCGGCATCGCGGCCCACGAGGTGGGCCACGCCATCCAGCACGCCCGCGGCTACGCGCCGCTCAAGTTCCGCAGCGCCTGGGTGCCGCTCGCCAACACCGGCGGCGGCATCTCGATGTTCGTCATCATCGCGGCCTTCTTCATGGGCGGCGCCGCCACGGCCATGGGCGCGACCCTGGCCTGGGCGGGCATCGCGCTCTTCGCCACCACCACCGTCTTCACGCTGGTGACCCTGCCGGTGGAGTTCGACGCCAGCAAGCGCGCGTTGGCGGCCCTGAACGGCCGCTACGTGAGCGAAGAGGAGTACAAGGGCGCCAAGAGCGTGCTCGACGCCGCGGCGCTCACCTACGTTGCCGCGTTCGCCACCTCGCTGATGACGCTGCTCTACTGGGCGATGCAGCTGGGGCTGCTGGGCGGCCGGCGCGACTAGCTCGGCTAGCGCCACCAGCGCGCGACGGGATCAGCGAACGCGGAGCGTTCGCCAGCGAGGGCCCGGGGCATCCGGCTTCGGGCCACGGGGAGGCGCCGATGGTTCGCGTCGTGAGGCTGGCCGCCATCGTCGGGATCGGGTTCGTCGTGCTGGCGCTCGCGCTCGACGGCATGATCGGCCTGCGCCAGCCGGAGCTGAACGCGGGCGACACCGCCGAGGGCGTGCTGCGGGTCTTCGACGCCGAGGGCGAGCCTGTCGAGAAGCGGCTGGCGGTGGTGGAAGACGCCGACGGCAACGTGTGGGTGCAGTCCGGCCACCACTTCCGCGGCTGGTATCACGCGCTCCTCGAAAATCCCGAGGTCGAGCTCGACCGCGGCGGCGAGACGCGGAAGTACACCGCGGTCCCCGTCGATACGCCGGAGAGCGAGGCCCTGGTGAAGGGGCTCCTACGCGAGCGGGCCGGCCCCGTGCGCTTCGCGATCATCCGCACGGTGCTGCTCTTCGCCGACGTGAAGCCCGTGCGGCTGGACCCGCGCTAGGACGAGCGGCTGCCGATCGCTCGGCCGGGTCGGTCTATTCCGGGGGTCGCACGAAGACCAGCAGGTCCTGGTAGGGAAGCAGCTCGCGGTCGTCCATGTTCAGCTCGTAGCCCGCGGCCTCGAGCTCTTCGATGATCTGGCCGGTCGGGATCTTCATCTCCGGCGGCGGTCCCACCTCGAGCTCGCCCGGCTTGAAGTCGACGATCACCACGCGCCCGCCGGGCGCCAGCTTCTCGGCCACGCGCTCGAAGTAGCGCGTGCGTTCCTGCATGTGGTGATAGGTGTTGACCACCAGCACCAGGTGCACCGGCTCGGGGATCTTCGGGTCGTGGGGCTTGCCGAGCCGGCTCTCGAGGTTGGTCAGGCCTTCCTTCGCGGCGCGCTCGTTCAGGTAGCGGACCATGTCGGGCTCGACGTCGATCCCGTACACGAAGCCCTCGGGCAGCCAGCGCGCCAGCCGCACCGCGAAGTAGCCCGTGCCCGAGCCGATGTCGGCGACGCGCGTGTCGTCGCGCAGGGTCAGCCGCTCGAGCACCGCGTTGGGGCGCTGCCAGGCATCGCGGGCCGGGTCCTCGAAGCGAGCGGCCCACTTCTCGGCGTCTTCGAAGCGGTGGTGGTGGGCGTGGTGTCCGGTGTGCTCGCCGTGCTTGGCGTGGTCGTGAGTCGCGTGCGGGTCGTCGTGCGACCCCGTACCCCGGTCGTGCGCGCAGCCGGCCGAGACGAGTGCCAGCGCGACCATGAAGACGGCCGCCTGGCCGAGCGAGGCGATGTGGGCGGATCGGTTCATGGGCGCAGACACTAGCGAGCGATCCCTCAGTCTCCGGGGCCGAGCATCGTCAGGTGCAGCACGACGTTGCTCTCGCCGTCCAGGCCCGCCAGCTCGTTCAGCTGGTCGTCCACGTAGGCGGCCAGGTTGCGGGCCGAGATCCCGACGGACTCTGCGGCCAGATAGACGCGCTGCGCGATCGCCCCCGCCTCCAGGCACAGGTCGCGATAGCTGCGCTCGCCAGCACGCCGCGCCGCCGTGTCCAGGTCGGCCGCGATCGCGATGCCACAGGCCGCCTCGCCTGCCTTCGCCTGCCCGAGACACGCCGACACCAGGTGGTCGGCGTGGTCTCCGGGTCGCAGCAGGGTGAGGTCCGTGGCCTTTCCGCCCGGATCCTTGCTGGGTACTTCGTAGGCTTTCGGCCCCGATCGGTACAGGCCCGGAGACATCGGGAGAGCGTTCGGGCCCGCCAGGGTGCCCCGGTGCAGGAAGACCAGCACCTCGAGGCCCTCGGTGCGGCGGGCCGCCGGGTGGCCGTTGGCAGCCTGCAGCACGTAGGCGAGCCGCGCGGCCGTGATGGGGTCCGCGGTGAAGGCGAGCGTCGAGCGACGCGTGAGGATGGCGTGCCCGAGAGAGACAGGAGACCGGGGCAGGGCGGTCGCCGGAGGAACCAGGGAGATGACGGGGGCCGTGCCCTCGCGCTCGGGGCGCGCGTCGGCCGCTGCGGGAGTCGGGCGGTCCGGCGCCGTCCTCTCCGATTCCCGCTTCTCCTTGTTCCCCCTTTCTTTCGCCCCTTTCTCTGCCTCCGGCACCAGGGACGTCGCCGCGTGGTAGCGCTCGAGCTCGCCCTCGGCGGCCTTCGGCAGCGTCACCCCGGCCACCCCCGCCTCGACGAGTCGCCGCGACGGGTCCGGCCGCTTGGCCTTGGGGTCGGGCGCCTGCGCGCGCGTCCCGATCACGTGCAGCGAGCAGACCGACTCGTCCACGCCATCGATCTCGAGCAGCTCGGTCAGCTGCGAATCGTGGAAGCGCAGCGGCCCCCACTCGCCGAGCCCCAGCCCCGCCGCCGAAAGCCGCAGGTTTTCGGCGATGTGACCGCTGTCGATCAACGCATAGCGATAGCCACGGTTCGCATAACGAACGCGGTAGCGGGCGAACACGTTGGTCAACACGATGGCCGCCGCCGCCCGACGAGACCGCAGCGGCTCTTCCGTGGCCATCGCCACCGTGCCCATGCGAGGCCCGTTCGAGATGCGCGCCAGGTCGTGCCGCAGGGGCGAGTAGTAGTAGACACCGGGAGCCAGCCCCGTCACGCGCTCGGCCACCACATAGACCTCGCCCGAATACAGCGCCCCGGCCGAGGGAGCCGCCCGCAGCGCACGGCCGCCAGCCGCCCGCCCCGTCACCCCGTTGGCGTCGCGAAGCAGCCGCGACAGGATTGCGAACGGGATCGCATCCCCACCGAAACTCCGCGCCGCAGAAGCGATTTCGAGCGTGTCGTCGAGAGTGGGGGTGCCCTGGGGGCTGACAGCCGCCAGCTGCACCCGCTCGGCCCCGGGGTAGGGCTTGGTGGTCCGCCCCACGGTCCCGAGCGCCCGTCGCACCCGCACCCCGAAGGCCCCGCGAAGCGTGTTCCGGGTGGCATGGTGGATGGCCCGGGCCTTCTCCTGAGCCCACGCCACGCCCGGCAGGGCCAGCAACAGCGCCGAGGTGCGAGCCGCCAGCGCCAGGAAGCGGCGCCGCCCGAGCCGCCATCCGTGCGCAGTCGCGTCGCTGGATTTCGAGCCTGGCTTCGTCGCGGTTCGCATCCCGCGCGAAGGTAGAGCGGCCCGGCCCGACCGGCGATTCCGAGCGCCGATTCCGGTCGCGAGAGCGCGAGCGGCTAGCTCGTCACCACGCGCAGCCAGTGGGAGATCCGTGCTCCCGGTCGCGACCAGAGCCGCGCGCGATGCCGAGCCTCGCGCCGCGCCTCCTCGAGCTGTCGAGAGCGAGCGACGAAGGCCGCCATCTCGTCGAACGAAGGCCCCGTGTCCGGCATCCTTCGTTCTCCAGCCGGGTTCGGCGCCACGCGCCGCAGCCAGCTGGTCTGCACCTGATCGCGCTTCCAGTCGTCACGCATCGGATCGTCCCCTCCCCGGGATCGCGCAAGGCTTCGGTCTCTTCGCTCCCTGGTCGTTGCGGCCGCCCGGGCCACCCGGGTCGTGACGACCGTCACCAGCGCTCCGATCGGTCCAGACGTCCACCAGCCGCCGCTCGATCGCCGCGTAGCGGGCGACCATGCGATGCGACCGCTCGAGGACTATTTCGGGAGCGTGGTGGAAGACCCGGACGAAGGAGCCCCGAATCGGCTGCGCCGCACCGCCGCCCAGTCCACCGGGCGAGGGGCCGGCTCTTCCGCAACCGCCCCGGACGGAAGCCGAGACGGAGCGAACGAGCTCCGAGTCGTAGATCTCCGAGTCCTGGAGCTCCGGGTGCCGGACCGCCGAGGGCCCAAGTCGGGGGTCGAGTTGCGGGTGGAGGTGTTCGCGGGTTCGGGCCAGTGCGCCATCGCCATGATCGTTCGTCGCCTCGTAGCGGGAGTCCCGAGAGGACTCTCCAGGGGATGCGGGGGGCATCGTGTCCAGCTGTCTCTTGTCGCTCCGATCCGGCCGGTCCTGCCGGCCTTCTGGCCTGCCGGGCGAAGATGCGAGCGAGTGGGAGAGGCTCCAGGAGTCACAAGGCATCGTCCTGAACCCGGGACCATCCGGCCCGAGCCGCTCACCAGGACTCCCCGCCTCGGCCTGACAGGCCCGTAACTCCAAGCTCCTCAAGGGGTTTTCGGGGGAATCACCCACTCGCTCGCACGCCCCAGCAGTGACGCCGCCACCCTAGGCGAACGAAAGGCGAAAATCAACGAAACAACCCAACCAGCCCCGACGCTGCTGCCAGCAACTGCCACCCAGGCCCCACCCAAGCCAGGCCGCACCCCGATCGCCTCGACAACGCCAACCCCACCCGGTACGAACCCACCGGGCCCTTAGCTCAGCTGGCAGAGCAGTGGACTTTTAATCCAACGGTCCCGGGTTCGAGCCCCGGAGGGCCCACCAGCCGATCAACGCCAGATTGGCGACGACGTGGGCCCATTACGCCACGGCAGCTGCGAACGATGCGAACAGGTCTCCCGGGAGCGGGTGGTGCAGGCGCCAGGTCACGGCCATCGGGTTCTCCCCTTCGTGGCTGACGTACTTCGCGGGTCCGAGGAACCAGAAAGCGCGGTCGGCCTGGCGCAAGCGTGCGAAGAGCATGACGGCGGATCCGTCCGCCTCGTGGTTCTGATACCGGGCCCGGGTTTGTTCGCTCGTCTTGTTCTGGCTCTCCCAGTGAATCAGCGAGCGGCTAATCGCATAGTCCTTGTACCGGGTCGTTGGGGAGAAGTTGCCATCTGTCTTGTCAAGGGTGAAGGCGAGCAGGTCTGAGTTGGCCTCGGGGATCCAGTGGACCCCTGTCTGCCAGGGTGCCGTCTTGGCTGAGTCGCGGTGCTGGAACGCGGACAGGATCTCGAGTCGCGAGTAGCGAGCGTGGATCTGCAGAGGAACCTGGCTGGGCTGTTCGAGCGAAGTGTGTTCGTGGTCGATTCGCTTCTCCAGGTACTCAAAAAGCTCGCACAACTCGTCGCGAACCTGGGGGTGATCCCAGATCATCAGCAGTCCCTCGTCCAGTGAGGCTTCCTTCGCGATGCCCTTCGACAAGAGAGACGAAACCAGCATGCGAGCGAGGCGCGCTTGGCGATCGGAACGCCCCGACATACTGGGTGGATGCTCGAGCTGGAGTAGTTCGCGATAGCCTCGGAGCCGCTCCATGTCGTCGACGTGGAGCAATCGTCCACACGCTCTCCGGAGGGACGTCTCAGCCGTTCCGGGCTCCTTGCAGTCTGCGCCGGCTGCCGCCTGAAGATCCGACCAGCTCCTGCCGCCGGTGTAGATGTCCTCGAGGTCCAGTCCGCTGTCCGCTAGGAAGGCCTCCAGGCTGCCCCGACCCTCACTTCGCAACTGGCGCAGCTCCTCCGCCTTGGCTTTCCACCGGGAAGGAACCGCGCGCCGAATACTCTCGAGCACGATCTCCTGGGCCTTCCGATCGAGCTCCATGTGGCACCCTGCCGGTAGGAACGGAAATCCCTCCTCGACCTGGTCCTCGACGTGCTTCCGGGATCCTCCAAGCAACGCGCGGAGACGACGATCGAAGCGGAATTCCCGCCTATGGTGTCCGACGAAGTCGAGAACCAGGCAGTTGGTCTTGCCCGGAGAGATGCGCAGGCCTCGCCCCAGTTGCTGGAGGAAGAGCGTTGCGCTGTCGGTTGGACGGAGTAGCAGGATCGTGTCTACTTCAGGAAGGTCAACGCCCTCGTTGAATAGGTCGACCGAGAAGAGAACGTTGATCTCCCGGGACCTCAGTCTTCGGAGCGCCGCACTGCGCTCATCCGTAGGAGAGTCGCCCCATATCGCTCCCGACGCGATACCTGCTTCATTGAAGATCCGCGCCATGAACTGGGCGTGCTGAATGCTGACGCAGAATCCAAGGCATCGAACCGCATCTACCTCGTCGACGTGATCGTTGAGCTGATCGACAACGAGACGCGCCCAGGCGTCGTTCGCTGTGAAGAGATTCGTCAATCCGTCGACGTCGTAGCCTCGCCCGCGCTTCCACGGGACCTCTCGGAGGTCCAGGCCGTCGTGAATGCCGTAGTAGGTGAAGGGCACGAGACGGTGCTGGTCGATCGCATCCCAGAGCCGGAGTTCTGCGGTGATTCGTCCCTCGAACCAGTCGAGGACGGGTAGGCCGTCGGCTCGCTCAGGGGTCGCGGTGAGTCCCAGCAGCTCTATAGGCCGGACATAGTCCAATAGGCCCCGATATGATGGCGCGGCTGCGTGGTGGAATTCGTCGACAACGACGACGTCGAAGTGGTCGGCTGGAAGCCTCTCGAGGTCTGCTCGACCCAGGCTTTGGATAGACGCGAACACATGGCGCCAGTCGTTGGGCGTGCGGCCCCCAACCCAGAGTTCGCCGAAGCTCGGCTCGCGCAGGGCATGTCGGTACGTTGCAACGCTTTGTTCCAAGATCTCCGCGCGATGCGCGACGAAGAGGAGCCGAGCCCGCTTTAGCCGAGTCCGAAGCCTCGCGTAGTCAACGGCGGCCATGACAGTCTTACCAGTTCCCGTTGCAGCGACGAGGAGGTTGCGGTGTTGGCCTCGCTTCCGGGCGACTTCGACCTCCTCGAGCAGTCGCTCCTGAAAGGGTCTCAACCGAAGTTCAATCGGCGATAGCGCTGACGTCCCCGAGTCGGCTGCTCTCTGCGTTCTCTCCCGAAACTCGGTCCTATCGTACGGCTCGAAGTCCCCACTCTCCCAGTAGCTTTGGAAGACGGCGTCGATCTTCGCGAGCACATCTGGGTTCCGGGCAGCCGACGCACGTACGTTCCACTCGAGACCGGTGACCTGAGCGGAGTGCGTAAGGTTCGACGAGCCCACGTACGCTGTGGAGTAAGCTCCGGGGCGAACAAACACCCAGGCCTTGGCGTGGAGGCGTGTCGAGGACACGTCATAGGAGACTCGCACCTCGGCACCAAGCTCCTGCAGTTCCTCCAGCGCAGCCAGCTCAGTCGAGCCCGTATAGGTCGTGGTCAGCACCCGGAGGGGCCGGCCGCTCTCGCAGTGCTGACGCAGCCCGGCCACGAAGGGGCGGGTTCCGCTCCGTCGAATGAACGCCATGACGAGGTCGATTCGGGTAGCACTGTCGATCTCGGTCACGATCTGGTGCCGAAGTGAGGTCTCGCCCGGCGAATTGGTGAGCAGTGCGGTGTCGAGGAGAGGGATGTCCGGACGGCGGATCGCTTGCACCGAGCCATCGGGCAGAATGGGTGCGATGGCTCGGAGCAGCTCACCTTGCGTTGTGGGTGCCTGACCGGTGAGTGTCGGGTCATCGAGTTCTCTGGCGAGAGCCGAGATCAAAGTGCGGGCGAGTGCGATCCCCTTGTCGAGCCGGTCTTTCTCTCCGATGGCGTCAACCGATCGTGCGATCAGCTTCCCGAGATGCAAGGCCAGCCGGTCGCCCGCTTCGGCGGCGCGAAGTGGCTCGCGCTCGGCGACCAGGCCGGCCTCAAGCTGAGACAGTTCCTCGTCGAAGGCTTCGGAGATCAGGCGTTCGTAGAGACCGCGTTGAGCCGACACTCACTGATGCTAATCACGAGTGAGGTTGGCCGCGAATCGGCCACTTTTCCAGGTCTGGCGGGTCTAGGGAGTCTCGTCCTGCACGTCTGGTAGGTCGGAAAGCCACTCCCCGAGCCTCGGGCCGAAGACCCGCTTGAAGCGCAGCAGCCGCTGGACCGCCCACTCCTGGATCTGCTGCAGTTCGTCTGCTTCGGCTTCGATCGAGCCCGGGCGATACACCGCGATCTTGCAGGCGCGCCGGTCGTCGAGCCGCTCCCAGGAGATCTTCTCGCCGAACTCCTTCTCCAGCTGGTCCGCTTCCGCCTGGACGAGGTCGAAGAAGTGCTTGTTCCGGGCGCCTTCCCCGAAGTCGATGTAGATCTCGGTTCGGGCGCGGTCCTTTTGCGCGAAAGAGGTTCCGTACGAGATGCCGGAGATGCCGGAGGAGAACGAGCACCAGCCCTGTGGCTGGGCCTTTCTGGCTCCTGTGAAGTGGTGGACATCGCGGAGTTCGTCGATGAGCTTCTGGAAATACTCGCGATACCGCTCTGCGCGCTCGGAAGGCTCGGACTTCGCGACAGACCTGGTCTTTCTCCACTCGTTCGGGAAGGCGACCAGCTTGAAGTTCACGGCGGGCAGCGAGTCGCCGATCCTCAGGACCTCCACGACGATGCCGTAAAACTCGGTCTCCGTGTCGGTGCGCTGGTTCAGCCAGTCGAGTGCCTGACGGTGCTCCTCGCGGATCTCCGTCGAGATCCAGATGACTGCATCGGCGTTGTAGCCGGCCGCATAGGTGAGGAGCTTGCCCAGGTGGTCGTGGTCCGTCCTCTCGAGCTGGTTCTCGATGATGACGTGTCGGTCTGTGTTCAAATCTCGCGCGAGAACGTCGAGCGAGAAGCTCCCGACGGGCGCCTCCTGTCCTTCGACGTCGAGCTGCATGTCGAGCACATCGCCCAGCTGGCCGATGTGGGACGCGAGCCACGGAGTGAAGTCCCGAGCCTCGTTCGGCCAGACCTCACGAGCCTTCATGCGTGTGAGGGCTCCGAGCTGCTGAGTCGTCATCGCCAGGTCCTCCCGATACTTGATGACTCTCGCTCTATTCGGCGCGCCCGGGGCCAACCTGAACCCGCGGCTAACGCCCTGGCTGTCCTCGCGTCTGCCGCGAGGAGACACCAGCTCGTGTGCGGGCCTCGGCTCGGTCAGTAGGGCACGCAGCGGCCGAAGGGCTGTCCAGGTCGCCGCAAGCAGCCGCAGTTCGCCCCGGGGCAGGGCAGCTCGTCATTGCAACCGAGGTTGCCGCAATCGCTGCCCTGACAGCGGGCAGGCTCGCTTGCGGCCAGCAGGCTTCCTGTCGCAGCGGCGACGATGATCAAGCGAAGGAAGCTTCGAAGCGCCATCGGTTCACCTCCGACCAGGAGGCAAACTTGTCAGGAGGTCATGTCAGATGTGGTCTCGCGGTCTGGCCCACCCTGCGGCTGGGATCCAAGACTGGCCAGCGCGGAGCGTCGGTGAGCGTGCAGCTCACACCCGGGCGAGGGCTCTTGGCTCCTCGTTCGCGCGTTGCACCGACGAGCGACTCGTTCGTAAGCATCTGAAATCGCGACGGAAAGTACGTGGGTCGGCAGACGCCCGCAAGCGGACGCTCCGTGGCGCCGCCGGTATACCCTATCGACTGGGGTGCCAACCGTGTGCTCACCGCACTAGCTACGAGGGGACAAGTTTGGTCCGGCACAATGCACAGCGCTGCATCTTCGGCCTTGTAGGTCTGGTTCTGATGGCTTCCGCCGTGCCGGTTCAGGCGGATGACCGAGAGCCCGCCGCGGACGGCGCTAGCGTCGACCAGGGGACAGTTCCGGGGGGCGACGAACCAAGCGGCGCCCGCGGTCTGGAGCTTTCGCCACAGGTGGCCCAGGCGATCGAGAAGCTCGATAGCAAGTATCCCGATCGTGCGGGTAAGGTGAAGTACGAACGTTCAGGCCACCAGTACACGACCTACATCGTCTCGATGGCTGCCGGCCTGGGCCGAGAACTGTCGCACGAACTCTCCGCCTTCTCTCAGTATCCGGACGACGAGAAGCAGTTCAGCGCCACCTCTGCAGCCTTCCGTGTATTCGACCAGGAGTACCGACGTGAGATCATGGCAGTTCTGCACTCTCTCCACGGCGGGGGGCAAGAAGAAGTCCTCAAGCGCCGACGCGACCTGAAGGCGCTTACGGCAGCGGGGATCAAGGACGGTGCGCTCGAACCCTACCAGGTGGGACTGGTCATTCACGCCTTCGCAGACTCCTACGCACACACGACCGGTGACCAGGCGGACGGCACGCTGGAGGCATTCGACTACGTAGTCGGACACCTGTTTCATGGTCACACGCCGGACCTGATCGCGTACGACCCGCCGAAGTACAGGGCCTACAGCTGCGCTCTCTTCGAGGCGCTTGCGAGCAAGGGCAGGTGCGAGGAGCGCCTGGCAGATCTCTTCGCGATCATCGATGGCTTGAAGACCGACAGGAAGTCGGAGCTGCCGCGCTTCGAGGCGCTCGCGAAAGACAGGTACGGGTACGACGCGGACATCTACAGATCAGTGGTAGAGAGATCCAAGGTCGTAGATCGTGAGCGAGTCAAAGCGACCATCGTCGTGATGGAGCAGTCGTTCGCCCAATAGCATCCGCTAGCGCTCCGTCTTCTTGCGGACGAGGAATGGGCGCATCTCCTCGTCCGATACAGCCATCTTGGACCGCTGCTTGCCCTTCGAGAGTGGCTCTACCCGATCCCGCAGGTAGATTCGGAGTTCGTCCGTGCTCGTGCTGTCGAGGGGGTCGAATATCGCTGAAGCCCGCCCGTCTCGTAGTGCTTCCAGGAGCCCCTGTGTGAAGCACCCGTGTCTGTAGTCTGGACACTCAGACGCGTTGTCGCCGTCTGAGGTCGATGCGTAGGTCAGGAGGCTCAGTCGTCCACGAGCACGAAGTCCGTTCAAGAAGCTGGTAGAGGTTCCGTTTCCGGATCGACAGGCATCGAGGAAGAGGATCTTTCGGCCAGGTATGAGGCGAAGGAGCTCGTAGAGCTCGTCCTGACTCAACCCCACCTGTGCGTAGTAGGCCTCTGCCGAGAGTTCGTTTGCGGGCGGGTCGCTCGCCAGAAGGTGGAATCGGCCGCCGGAGTCCTCGACTCCATGACCCGAGAAGAAGACCACTGTGACCGTGTCGCCGCGCATGCGCTCGTGCTTGACGTCCCTGCGTAGCCGCTCGAGATCGCTGCGGATCTGATGCGGACTGACCACGCCCTCTTGTTCTCCCAAGAGTGCGCGAATGTCAGGATCGCGGAAGAGCCCGAGTTGACGCTCCAAAGCCGCTTTGATGCTTCGCGCGTCCTCAACGGGATAGTCCAGCGGGTCCGACTCGTAGCCTGCTTCGATGCCAATGACGAGGCCGAAGAGCTTGGGGCGGGCCCGGAGTGGGTCTTGTGTCCCGACGTACTGGAAGAATCTCGCCTCCCGTCCTTCGCGACGGTCACCCCCCGGCTTGGAGGCAGTGACGACGACACTGACGAGACTGTCCTGGGGAGGGAGCTTGAGGTAAGCCCTGAGCGTTACGCCTAGCTCCTTGTCCGACACGCGCCGGGAAGGTTCGTGCACGACCCCATCGACGAGGAAGTCCACAACCGCGTCCGAGAATCCGGCAGGTAGATCTACGCGGTACTCGACTTCAAGCTCGGAAGTGGCTTCCGAGAAGACTCGACTGCTCTCGGGGTCGAGTATCGTCACTCCCGGCAACGGCTCGATCCTGGACTCGAGGATCTCGAGTTGCGACTTTTCCTCGTTGGCACTTTCTAGCGCCATTCGCTCGTCCCGTTCCCGCAGTACATGCGGGATCATGTCGGGGCGAAGGTACTGTTTGCGGAACTCGTAGACGGGGTGAAACGCCGCGGCCTGCTTCGGGCCCTTGTTGAAGTGCCACCCGATCAAGTCTTCTCCCCCGAGGCCAGCGACGAAGTAGCCGCCCGGGGTCCACGCAATCCAATCGTCCTCCTTCTCATGGACGAAGAGAGCGAGAAGCTCGGTGCCGTCAGCGGCGCGGTGCCAGCGGATCGTGCCGTCCCCGTAGGCGGCAACGATGAGCAGGTTGTCCCTCGTGTAGTTCAGAGCCCACGGCTTACCTGGCACGTGCGCCTTCCACGTAGCAGACCAGCTGCCATCGGGCTGTTGGCGATAGCCCCTGAGCCGCCACTCTGACGCCATGGCGAACTCTCGCTTGCTCCCACCAATCGCAAGAGAGACCCAGTACTCGTCGTCCTTCAGTCGATGAAGCGCTTCGAACCTCTCATCTTCAAGTGGTGGGGCCAAGCTCGTTGTCCCGATTCTGGGGTTCGTCGGCAGCTCTTCATCTGGTCCGAGCCGTTCTGCGTTCCACCCGGTTATGGGGAGGCTGTCGTAGTCA
This sequence comes from Myxococcota bacterium, assembly GCA_028284295.1. Classification (GTDB taxonomy): domain Bacteria; phylum Myxococcota_A; class UBA9160; order UBA9160; family UBA4427; genus JAJDAN01. Next base: position 29,342 of record JANQSB010000213.1, read on the forward strand.
GGTGGGAAGGTCTCTCTTGCGGCGTCGTGTGAGTAGTCTAGGCCCGGGCGCCGGACGTCGAAGGCGACCGTCGTTTCCTTCGACCCGAATCGCGTGTGGCGTCTCTTGGGAAATGAGACCTTCTGTCCATCTGCCGAGACGCGAAGCCTGCCCCACGCGGCTCTGCTCATGTCCACACTTGGGCCCTTCAGCTGAAGCGACCTCCTGCCATCGGATTCCATGATTCCGATCAGCGGGTCCCGGGCTGCGTAGGCGATCGCCTCGCCGCACGCCTGCAGGTGGGCGATGGTCCCGTCCGCTCCTTCGAAGTCGACAGGTGCGTCTCCATCGCTGTTCCAGCGACGGATCAGATACTTCTCACCGGCATTGTGCCTTCCGGCGGCGAACAGGTACTGGCCATCTGGAGACCACTCGACGGCGAAGACAGGTTCGTCGACGCCGCTCATCTCTGCGCTACCCACATGCACGATGTCGGATTCTGTGCGCTCGTAGATGTCGAGCCCGACTCCCTCCGTTGGAGTTACACCGATGCGGTTTCCCGAAGGTTGGGCTGCGACGTAGTATGGAGGCTCTTCACTCGCGACCGCGATCGAGGCTACCAGCTTGAAGTTCGGGGGTGCGTATGCGCGGAGCCGTCCCTGGCTGCCCGGCTTCGCGGGGTAGGCCACGGTATAGAGCCAGCCATCATCATCGAAGTCTGCTCCATAGCTGTCTCCGTAGCCGACATTGTCCTCGCTCAGGTGCGATTCCCAATGGTCGGTGCGCCAAACTCGCACCCCCGCCCCGAGGTTCATCGTCGCGGCGAGGAAGAGGCCGTCTCTGGAGAAGGTCAGATCCTTCACGCGACCCGGGTTGTCGTCCAGCACCGCCATGACCTGGGCGGATCTCGTGTCGAAGAGGTAGATCGACCATCGGTCAACGGCCGAGGATGGTGTCCAGCCGCTGACAGCTGCGAGAGGGCGGGTAGGGTGAAGCGCGACTGCGCGCACGTTTCCAGCGTCGCTGTTCGGGTTGATCGGGACCCTGAAGGTCCGTAACAGGCGAGGCATGCGACGCTCGCCGCCGCTGCTTGACTTCGGGATCTCCCAGAGCCGAGCCGTCTTGTCGATCGATCCGGTCAGTAGGCGGGTGCAGCCCGTGTCGACCCCGATCCGGTCGATTCGGTTCGTGTGCATCCCGGCGCTCAGCCGAAGCTGGGGCGAGGCCGTGAATGGAGAGCTCTCCGCGAGCGCAAGACCCGCGCTGCCGAAGTAGCCCCACAGCGCGAGTCCGAGGACTACGCGCACCAAGACAACCCCTGGCTGCAGCGGGTTGCTGCTTCCAAGCCAAGCATGAGCCGGCGTCGTGCGGTTGACTCGGCCTTGGATGGCCTAGCTCAAGGCTGCGCTGACTTGATCGGTGCGCTCACTGCTTGCGTGGGGGGCTTGGCCTTCTTGGGGTTCGCAGCGGAGTTCTTCTTGTTGCTCGACTTGGAGCGCGTAGCGGGGCTGGGCGAGTGATGTGCCACCTTTGCCGCATCCTCCGCACTCTCGACGTTCTTGGGAGCAGCAGGTGAAGGTTCCTTCTTCCCCGCCTCGGCCTCTACTCGGGGAGGCCCCGGTGAGTGGTGATCGGCATGTACCGCGGCGGGCAAGGTGGCCAGTGCGAGTGCCAAGCTCGCGATCGTGCATCGCTTCGACTTCATCAGACCTTCCTCCCTAGGACGCAACGATAGCCAAGGCCGGAGGTGCATGCGGGGTCCGCCCCGAAGTTATCTCGGTCCGCAGAGCCCGGGCCGGCACGGTGCTGCTAGGCAAGCGCTCCACCCGAAGCTTGGCAACGGAACGAATGCTCGTTCTCGTGCGACAGTCGCGGCTCGGCGTTGCGAAACGCCTGCACTCGAATGAAGCCGATCTCGATCTGTACCGTGGCCGGCGCCGCACCGAGTAACCCAACGTGGGATCTCGGAACGGGAGATCACTGTGGTGTGTCGCATGGAGAGAGTGCGCCCTGGTAGGCACGCTAGCTGGGGCTCGGCGCCCAGCTCGACCTTTCTCGCTCTGGAAGTGTCGCCTGGGGGGAGCTTCGAGGCGCAGAGGGACAGCGTTCCGCCCGCGGACGTTCTCAGTGCCCTCGGCCCGCTACTCCACCGCGTCCGACCGGCACGCTGCGGGCGCGCTCACCGGGTTGCAGCGGGCCGCGAGCCCATCCGGTAGCTCCACCTCGTAGTCGGGGTCGAAGGGCTGGGTCGGGTCGAGGCTCACGATCGTCGACGGGTCGGGGAAGTCGGTCGAGACGAACTGGGCGCCGCTCGCCAGGGCGTGGTCGCGGCGGGTGGTGTCGCCGCTGCGGCCTTCCTGCAGGCCCGCGTCCGCTCGGGTTCGCACGATGTAGCCCTGGCTGACGATGTCGGCGATCAGGGTCGGGTCTGCGAGGGGGTCGTTCACCTTGACGAAGCCTGCGTCCGGCTGGCCCGGGAGCGAGTTCGGGAACAGGATGCGGCCGGCCAGGGACGGGTCGCCGTCGAGGTACTCGTCGCGCTTGCCTCCGTTGTCGAGCGCGAAGATCACCTTGCCGCGCACCTGGCCCAGCTTCGGCCAGCCGTCGGTGAGGATCGCCTCTTCCAGGCTCGGGTGGTCGCCGCGCACGTCGTCGGGCAGCACGATGCGCTCGTCCGGGAAGACACTGCGGATTTCGTCTTCCAGGTCGCGGAACTCCTGGGCGCCGATGAAGACGGGCTCGGGCAGCGGCGGCGCGAAGAAGGGCGCGTCCTTGGCTTCGACGAGGATCATCAGGGGGACGTGTCCGGGGTTCGCGTCCGACCAGCCCTTGATCTCCTGCAGGCAGGCCACGAAGGTGAGACAGGTGGTCTCGAAGTCGGCGTGCTGTACGTGCAGCACCTTGAAGCCCGGCTCGTCGAGCTCGGGCTCGCCCGAGGCCGGGTCCTGGCCGATCAGCGACAGGGTCAGGCGGTCGGCGTAGAGGCCCCCTTCCGGATCGGCGAAGACGTCCAGCTCGAACTGGCGGATGCCCTGCACCTCGAGCTGCTCGGCCAGGGGCAGGTTGTCGTACTCCCACTCGAGGGCGGCCGGGTCGAGACCCAGGAAGGTCTGCAGCAGCTCGGGGCGGGGCGGCAGGTGATAGCTGTTGTGGGTGCCGACCACCTGGATCTCGTTGAGGGCCACGCAGCGGTCGGCGATGGCGCGGTTCAGCCAGTCGACGAGGCGGGTGAGACCCTGGGGCCACGCGAAGCGACGCACCTCGCACCGATCCCAG
>JANQSB010000223.1 GCA_028284295.1 Myxococcota bacterium
TTCGCCATCTTCGTCTGCTCCACACCGCTCCGCCCCAGGCGGCCCGGCGAATCTCCCGCAAGCCCATCAGCCGCGAGCCTCCGCCCAGGGCGGGACAGCTCGCAGCTGTTGGGCTTGCGGGAGATTCGCCGGGCCGCCTGAGGCGGAGCGGTGTGGAGCAGACGAAGATGGCGAACGCCGAAGCGGAACCCACCAAGTCCACGCGCAAGACCACGGGCAAGAAGAAGGCCGCGAAGTCCAGCGCTGCGCCGGGCTCGGTCGCCTACGACGAGAAGGCCATCCAGACCCTCGACGCGCTCGAGCACATCCGGCTGCGCACCGGCATGTACATCGGTCGCCTCGGCAACGGCAGCCACCCGCTCGACGGCATCTACGTCATGCTGAAGGAGGTCGTCGACAACGCGATCGACGAGTTCATCATGGGCGCCGGGAAGCGCGTCGAGATCGGCCGCGAAGGGGACACGGTCACGGTGCGTGACTTCGGCCGGGGCATTCCTCTCGGCAAGCTGGTCGACTGCGTCAGCCAGATCAACACCGGCGGCAAGTACAACGACGACGTCTTCCAGTTCTCGGTCGGACTGAACGGGGTGGGCACCAAGGCCGTGAACGCCCTGGCTGCGGACTTCGTCGCGACGAGTTGGCGCGACGGCAAGTACCGGCGTGCCCGCTTCGCGCGCGGAAAGCTCGAGAAGGACCAGAAGGGCAAGCAGGGCGACGCACCCGACGGCACGGAGGTCTGCTTCACGCCCGACCCCGAGATCTTCGGCAGCTACCAGTGGAACGAGGAGTTCATCGAGCATCGGCTGCGCTACTACGCCTTCCTCAATCGCGGCGTCGCGCTGGTCTACAACGGCCGGAAGTTCCAGAGCAACCGCGGGCTGGCGGATCTGCTCGACTACGAGATCGGCGAAGACACGCCCCTCTACGACACCGTGCACTGCAGCGCCGAACGGGTGGAGTTCGCTTTCACGCACACCAACAGCTACGGCGAGAGCTACTTCGCCTTCGTGAACGGGCAGTACACCAACGACGGCGGCACCCACCAGTCGGCCTTTCGCGAGGGGCTGCTGAAGGGCATCAACGAGTTCGCGAAGAAGAACTACGCGGGCGAGGACATTCGCGACGGGATCGTCGGCGCCATCGCCATCAAGCTGCAGGACCCGGTCTTCGAGAGTCAGACCAAGAACAAGCTGGGCTCGACCGAGGTGCGTTCCTGGATCGTGCCCGCGGTACGCCAGGAAGTCGTGAAGTGGCTGCATCAGCACCCCGACGACGCGAAGGCCCTGCTCGAGAAGGTCCAGGCGAACGAGCGCATCCGAAAGGAGCTGGCCTCGATCAAGAAGGAGGCGCGCGAGCGGGCGAAGAAGGTCGCCATCCGCATTCCGAAGCTCACCGACTGCAAGGTGCACTTCGACGACGCACGGGGCGATCGGCGCGACGAGTCCACCATCTTCCTCGCCGAGGGCGACTCGGCGGCAGGTGTCATGGTGCCCTGCCGGGACGTGCAGACCCAGGCGATCTTCTCGCTCAAGGGCAAGCCGCTCAACTGCCACGGACTCAAGCGGGACGCCATCTACAAGAACGAAGAGCTCTACAACATCATGCGTGCCCTCGGCATCGAGGACGGGATCGAGGGGCTCCGCTACAACCGCGTGGTGATCGCGACCGACGCCGACGTCGACGGGATGCACATCCGCAATCTGCTCCTCACCTACTTCCTCCGCTACTTCGAGGAGCTGGTGGTGAAGGGGCACCTCTACGTGCTCGAGACGCCGCTCTTCCGGGTCCGCAACAAGAAGGAGACCCGCTACTGCTACTCGGAGGCCGAGCGGGACGGCGCCCTCGAGCAGATCAAGGGGCCGGAGGTCACCCGCTTCAAGGGCCTGGGCGAGATCTCCCCGAAGGAGTTCGGTCAGTTCATCGGGGAAGACATGCGGCTGGCCCCGGTCGCCGTCAAGAACCTGAGCGAGGTCGGCAAGGTGCTCGACTTCGTGATGGGCAAGAACACGCCCCAACGCCGCGAGTTCATCGTCGAGAACCTCGTCACCGACGTCGTCTGAGCGCCCCGCGCTCGTCGACCGCTACCCGGACAGGAAGAGACCATGGCCCAGCTCGAATCGATGATGCGCGAGCACTTCATCGACTACGCGAGCTACTTCATCCTCGACCGCGCCATCCCCGACCTGGCGGACGGGCTCAAGCCCGTGCAGCGGCGCATCCTGCACACCCTCTTCTCGATGAACGACGGCCGCTTCCACAAGGTGGCCAACGTCATCGGCGAGACCATGAAGCTGCACCCCCATGGCGATGCCTCCATCGCCGACGCGCTGGTGGTCCTGGCCAACAAGGGTTTCTTCATCGATCGCCAGGGGAATTTCGGCAATCTCCTCACCGGCCATCCGGCGGCCGCTTCCCGCTACATCGAGTGCCGGCTCTCGCCGCTGGCTCTCGAGACCCTCTTCAACGACAACCTGACCGAGACGGTCCCCAGCTACGACGGTCGCAACCAGGAGCCGGTGCGACTGCCCGCCAAGCTGCCCGTTGTGCTGATGCTGGGTACCGAGGGCATCGCCGTGGGCATGGCGACGAAGATCCTGCCCCACAACCTGCGCGAGCTGTGGCAGGCGCAGATCGACGTCCTCGGGAAGAAGAAGGTCGAGCTGTATCCGGACTTTCCCCAGGGCGGCCTGATGGACGTGGCCGCCTACGACGACGGGAGGGGAAAGGTCGAGCTGCGCGCGAAGATCGAGACCATCGATCCGAAGCGGGTCAAGATCACCGAGATCCCCTACGGCACCACCACCGAGAGCCTGATCGCGTCCATCGAAGGCGCCGTCCAGAAGGGACGGGTGAAGCTCGCGTCCATCGACGACTTCACCACCGATCACGCGGAGATCGAGCTCACCCTGGCGCGGGGGGTGCGACCCAAGGAGGTGATTCCGCAGCTCTACGCCTATACGGACTGCTCGGTCAGCGTCTCCTCGAACATCAACGTCATCGACGATCGTAAGCCCGTCCAGCTGACGGTGACCGAGATCCTCCGGGCCCTCACGGAGCAGCTGGTGAGGCAGCTCAAGGCGGAGCTCGAGTGGCAGCGCGACCGGCTGCTCGATCGCCAGCACTGGCTGACCCTGGAGCAGATCTTCATCGAGAAGGGGGTCTACAAGAAGCTCGAGGATGCCGAGACCGCCGAAGCGGTGAACGAGGTGGTCTGGAAGGGGATGAAGCGCTTCCAGAAGCAGTTCGTGCGCCCGATGGTGGACGAGGACGTGAAGCGGCTGCTCGAGATCCGCATCCGGCGCATCTCCGCCTACGACATCGAACGAAACCGCAGCGACATCGACGAGGTGATCGCCGAGATCGCCGCCGTCGACAAGAAGCTCCGCAACATGAAGCGGACCACGACCCGGTACCTGGAGGACCTGCTCGAGCGCTACGGCGACCAGTTCCCGCGTCGGACCCAGATCACCTCGATCGAGAGCGTCGACAAGAAGGACGTGGCGCTGCAGAACCTGAAGCTCAGCTACGACCCGGACTCGGGCTACCTGGGCACGGCGGTGCGCGGCGAGCTCTTCCGCATGAACCTGAGCGAGTACGACCTGGTGCTCGCGATCGCCGCCGACGGGACCTACCGGATCATGCCGCCCGTCGACAAGCAGTTCTTCGGGTCGAGGTTGCTCTACTGCCATCGCTTCGACCCCGAGAAGGGCACCGAGCTGACCGTGGTGTACCGCGACGGCAAGCGGATGGCCTTCGCGAAGCGGATCCGGATCGAGAAGTTCATCCGCAACAAGGAGTACCGGCTCGTCAAGGACGAGAAGGGCAAGGTCGACCTGCTGCTGCAGGAGGGCGAGTCCGGCATCGTCAAGCTCAGCTACGTGGCCAAGAAGCGCCAGCGGGTGAAGGGCTCCGAGTTCGACCTCGCCGAGCTCGAGCCGACCTCGCCGACGGCGCGCGGCACCCGCATGGCGCCGAAGCCCGTCTCGCGGGTGGGCTTCAAGCCCGCGCCGGCCGCGACCCGCGGCGCCGGGAAGCCCCAGGCCAGGCAAGAGACGCCCAGCGGGGAGTCTCCGTCGAAGAAGGCCGGGTCCAAGAAGGTCGGATCCAAGAAGCCCGGTGCCCGCAAGAAGGCTCCCAAGAAGCCGAATGGTGGCGGCAACGGAGCTGGCGGCGGCAGCCAGCCCGAGCTCTTCTGAGAGGCCGGCCGTGATCCGCTACGGAATCATCGGCACCGGCATGATGGGCTGCGAGCACATTCGCAACATCGAGGCCATCGAGGGCGCCTGCGTGGCGGCGCTCTCCGATCCGCACGCCGAGTCGCTGGCGATGGGCCGGCTCGCTTGCGGCGACCGGGCCGCCGAGGTCGAGGGCTTCGCCGAGGCGGGGGCGCTCCTCGACAGCGGCCTCGTGGACGCCGTGGTCGTCGCGTCCCCCAACCACACCCACGCGGCCGTGATGGACGAGGTCTTCGAGCGCGACCTCCACGTGCTGCTCGAGAAGCCCATGTGCACCACCCTGGAGGATTGTCGCCGCGTGGCAGAGCGGAGCGAAGGGCACCCGGGCGTCGTGCAGGTCGGTCTCGAGTACCGCTACATGCCGCCCATCGCCCACTTCCTGCGCGAGCTGCCTTCGGTGGGCGAGCTGAAGATGCTCTTCGTCCGGGAGCACCGCTTCCCCTTCCTGCCGAAGGTGGGGGACTGGAATCGCTTCAGCCGCAACACCGGCGGAACCCTGGTCGAGAAGTGCTGTCACTTCTTCGACCTGATGAACCTCGCCGTCGGCGCCGAGCCGCTGCGTGTCTACGCCTCGGGTGCCCAGGACTGCAACCACCTCGAAGAACGCTACGACGGCGAGATCCCGGACATCCTCGACAACGCCTACGTGATCGTCGACTACGAGGGCGGTGCCCGCGCCTGTCTGGACCTGTGCATGTTCGCCGAGTCGAGTCGCAACGAGCAGGAGATCGTCGCGACGGGAAGCGCCGGCAAGGTCGACGTCGTCGTGCCCGACGGAACCCTGGTGCGGGGCGGCCGCGAGTATCGGAAGTGGGAAGAGCTACCGCCCGAGCCCGACCCGCGCATCGCGCACCGGGGGCTGCACCACGGTGCGAGCTACATCGAGCACCTGCTCTTCCTCGATGCGATCCGGGAGAGCCGGCCGCCCGAGGTGGGCGTCCGGGAGGGACTGGCTTCCGTGGCCCTCGGCGTCGCCGCGCACCGATCGATCGAGGAAGGACGCCCGATCGAGATGCGCGAGCTGGTCTGAAGCGAAGCCGATCGATACCGAGCGGTCTTCTCTGCGAGCTCTCAGCGCAGCACCTCGAGGGGGTCGCCCGCCTTCACCGGTCCGTCCTCCACGACCTTGAAGTAGACGCCGCGCAGGTTCTCGTGCCGGTTCTCCTTGCGGGACACGAGGCGCAGGGCGTCGCCACCGAAGCGGCCCTTGAACTTCAGGCAGCCGTTGTGGGGCTCGGGAGTGACCTCGAGCACGGCTCCGCCGGCCCGCACGCGGGTGCCGATGGGCAGGTTCGCCTCCGAGAGATCCAGGTCGACGTAGAGATTGTCGCCGAAGAGGCCGATCGGCTGTCCGTTGGCGATGGTGCGCGCCACTCCGATGTTCATGGTCGCGAGCATCTGGTCGGGCTTCGGCGCGTCCTTCCGGGACCAGCGGTCGCCCGGCATCCCGCCCGCCGCGGTCAGCTCGGCCTGTTCGAGCTCGCGCCGCTCGCTGCGCCCGGGGCGCGCGAAGAGCGCGACCACGGTGCCGCGCTCCCGGGGCGGCAGGGGGAGCGCTTCGAGCCGGCTCAGGATCTCGTCGAGGGGGAGGTGACGGCTCGCATCTCCCTCCGGTGTGGTCCAGGTCTTCGCGTCGTCAGCCATGCCGCCAAGGCTATCTGCGCTCGGGTCCCCCTGCTAGCATCGGCGCTCTTCTCGTTTGGCCTCCGACCACCCCCATCCTCCAGGAGAAGCAGCAGCATGTCCGAAGCGTGGATCATCGACGGCGTTCGTTCCCCCCGCGGCAAGGGAAAGCCCGGCAAGGGCGGTCTGGCTCACATCCACCCGCAGCGCATCATGGCGCAGGTGCTTCAGGCGCTGGAGAAGAAGGTCGGCTTCGACCCGAACGACGTCGACGACATCGTCGCCGGCTGCGCGGCCGGCAGCGGCGATCACGCCAACGACATCGCGCGGATGGCGGCGCTGGACGCGGGCTGGCCCGAGACGGCGAGCGGCGTCACGCTGAACCGATTCTGCGGCTCCGGGCAGCAGGCCGTCAGCTTCGCGGCCATGGGCATCCTGGCCGGTCACCAGGACCTGGTGGTCGGTGGGGGCGTCGAGTCCATGTCGCGCTACTCGCCGACCCATGCCCACGGCTTCCACGCCAACAACGAGCACCTGTTCGAGAAGCATCCCCAGGTCCCGCAGGGCATCTCCGCCGACCTGATCGCGACCCTCGAGGGCTTCTCGCGCGAGGATTGCGACGGCTACGCGGTCCGCAGCCAGGAGCGTGCGCAGGCGGCCATCGCCGACGGCCGCTTCGCGAACAGCGTCGTGCCCATCCACAACGACGACGGCAGCCTGGCGCTCGATCACGACGAGCACCCGCGTCCCGGGACCACCCTCGACATGCTCGGCGGTCTGCCGGCCTCCTTCGAGAAGCTCGGCACCGCCGTCATGAAGGGCTACGAGAAGAGCTTCGACGACTACTGCAAGGACGTCTACCCGCAGCTCGACAAGGTCGAGCACGTGCACCACGCGGGGAACTCCTCCGGCGTGGTCGACGGGGCCAGCGCCATCCTGTTGGCTTCCCCCGACTACGCCAAGGCGCACGGGCTCACGCCGCGCGCACGCATCGTCATGACCGCCACCGCCGGGACCGAGCCCGTCATCATGCTGACGGCACCGTGCCCGGCCGCCAAGCAGTGCCTCGACCGGGCGAAGATGAGCTGGGACGACATCGATCTCTTCGAGATCAACGAGGCCTTCGCGTCCGTGGTGCTGAAGTTCCTGAAGGACTCGCAGGTCGACCCCGACAAGGTGAACGTCAACGGCGGTGCGATCGCTCTCGGTCACCCGATCGGCGGGACCGGCCCCATGCTCATCCAGACCGTGCTGGACGAGATGGAGCGTCAGGACAAGCAGACCGGTCTCGTGGCGATGTGCACCGGTGGCGGGATGGGAACCGCGACGATCCTCGAGCGCATCTGATAGGGAGCCTCCCGGGCATGAACTGGGACGCGGTGGGAGCCGTCGCCGAGGGCGTGGGGGCCGCGGGGGTGATCGCGACCCTGTTCTATCTGGCGTCGCAGATCCGCGCGAACACGAACGCGGTCAAGGCGTCGGTCACGCGCGAGGCGAACCACGCGGCGCGCGAGTTCGACTACCTGCTGGTTCGCGACCCGGAGCTGATGGAGCTCTTCACGCGTGGCTTCGCGCGCCTGAGCGAGCTGTCCCCCGACGAACAGCGACGCCTCGGCTTCCTGCTCCAATCGGTGCTGCGCGACTTCGAGTGTCAGATGCACGAATACCGTCTGGGACTGCTGGACGCGAAGCTGTGGGGCGCCTACCAGCACAACCTGAAGCTCCTGTGTGCGCAGCGCGGCTTCCGGACCATGTGGGACGCGCTGCCCTTCGGCCACGACGAGGACTTCCGCGCCCTGGTGGAGTCCCACATCCCGGAGTGACGAGGGAACGCTCATGGGGACCTTGCAGGCGATCGTGATCGATGCCATGGATCCGCGGGCGCTCGCGCGCTTCTGGGCCGAGGCCCTCGAGGGCTATGCGGTGCGGCCCTATGACGACGCCGAGATCAAGCGCCTGGCAGAGCAGGGGCGGACGCCCGAGAGCGATCCGTCGGTCGCCATCGACGGGCCGGGGCCGACCCTCTTCGTGCAGGAGGCCTCCGAGCCCAAGACCGTACGAAACCGGGTGCATCTGGACCTGCAGGCGGCCGCCCGGTCGGCGGAGGTCGAGCGGCTGTGTGCGATCGGCGCCCGGGTGCGCGACGTCCACGACGACTTCACGGTGCTGCTCGACCCCGAAGGCAACGAGTTCTGCGTGGTCGACCCGGCGCCCGGCGCCGCGGAGGACGCATGAAGAAGCTCTGGATCGCGCTCGGAGTCGTCGTCGCCGCGGGGCTCGCGGGCGTCGTGCTCCTGCTCGGGATGCTGGCCCCGCCCCAGCTGCTGGTGGCGCCCGATCGGGGCGCCGTCTTCGAGCACGTCGCCATCGTCGAGCCGGGCTTCGCGCCGACCCCCTCGCGGCGGGTCGTCGTCGAGGGCGGAACGATCCGCGAGATCGGACCGGCCACGCCCGGCGCTCCCTTCGAGGGTTACCTGCTGCCCGGCCTGATCGACATGCACGTCCACGGCGCCGACGAGAGCATCGACGGTCAGGCAGATCTCTTCCGCCTGCTCTATCTCGCGCACGGCGTCACGACCGTGCGCAACACCGGGGGCGGCGAGACGCAGCTCCGGGAGCGGGAGCGGATCGACCGGGGAGAGGTCGCGGGTCCGCGGATCTTCGCCTGCGGGCCGCTCGTCGACGGCGAGCCTCCGGTGTGGCAGTTCGGCTTGACCCTGGAGGACGCCGCGGGTGCGGAGTCCCTCGTCGCGACCCACGTCGCGATGGGATACGACTGCCTCAAGGTCTACGAGCGGCTGCGCCCCGAGGTGCTGGAAGCCCTGGTCGAGGCCGCGCGTGCGGAGCGGCTGACCGTGGTGGGCCACGTTCCGCAGCGCGTCCGTCTGCGCGGCTCCGGAATCGACGACCTGCAGCACCTGCGCGGCGTCGAGCGCCGCCAGGGGCGCGAGCCCATCCTCGCCGTAGGCCCGAACCTGCGTCGTCGCACGGAGGAGTGGGCCTCGCTCACGCGCGATCGCATCGAAGAGGTCGTCCGCATCTCGGTCGAGGAGCACGTGGCGCACACGCCCACCCTGGTGCTCTTCGACCGTGCCCTTCGCATGCGGGAGCCGCAGGCGCTGATCGACGCGCCCGAGATGCAGCTGCTGCCGCGCTTCTACGGCGAGCTCAGCTGGGACCCGCGCGGAACTCCCTTCTTCGAGGGCATCCAACCGGATGCCTGGGCGCTGACCGAGCAGGGCCTGGAGAACGCCAAGCGCGTGGTGGCGGCACTGGCTCGCGCGGGCGTCCGCATCCATGCGGGGACCGACGTCGGCAACCCATTCCTGGTGCCGGGCGCCAGCCTGCACGACGAGCTCCGGCTGCTCGTGGAGGCGGGGCTGAGCCCTTCGGATGCCTGGCGCGCCGCGACCCACTGGGCCGGCGCCTCCTTGAAGCAGCCCCGTTCGCTCGGGCGCGTGGCGGTCGGGGGTCCGGCGGACCTGCTGCTCTTCGGGGAGGACCCGACCCAGGACCTCGGGCGTCTCGGCTCCCTGCGCGCCGTGGTGGCCGACGGCCGCAGATACTCGCGCAAGGATCTCGACGCCGCGCTCGAGGCGGCCCGCCGTCACTACCGCGGTGACCTCTACGAAGCCGTCTCGATGGCGATCGGTCGACGCCAGCGGGACGCGGTGTTGGAGCGGATGTGGGCCGAGGCGGAGGAGCACGGGGTCCAGCCGGACGGCTGAACCGCGATCGCCCACAGCGCGCGAGTCGTGGGGGCGGTCACCCCTCGATCGCTCCCACCTCGCTTCAGCGCCGCGGCGCGGTGGTGAGCGGGGTCTCCGGCACGCTTCCCGGTCGCCGGCCCTGCAGGTCGGCGAGGCGGCAGGTCTCGAGCCGGGGCAGCACCTGCCGGGCGAAGAGCTCGCACTCGTCGCGCAGGGGATAGCCCGAGAGGATGAAGGCGCGGATGCCGAGCTCCATGTAGCGCTCGAGCTTCGCCAGGACCTGGTCGGGGTCGCCCACGATGGCACTGCCGCAGCCCGAGCGGGCGCGACCGATCCCCGAGAAGAGGTGCTCCTCGATGTAGTCCTCGTCGTCGGCGGCTTCGCGCAGCGCGTCCTGCCTCGCGACGCCCTCGCTCTTCGCGTCGAGTGCCCGCGCCTTGATGGCCGCACCCGTCTCGTCGTCGAGCCGGGAGACCAGTCGGCGAGCAGCCGCACGGGCCTCGGCCTCGGTCTCGCGCACGATCACGTGCACCCGATAGCCGAAGTCGATGGTGCGTCCGTACCGGGCCGCGCGCTCGCTCATGTCGCGCATGGTCTCGACCACGGCGGCTTCGGTCTCGGGCCACATCAGGAAGACGTCGCAGTGCTCGGCGCACAGCTCTCGCGCGCCGTCCGAGCTTCCGCCGAAGTAGAGCAGGGGGCCGCCGTTCTGCTGAAAGGGCTTCACGGGCTCGGCCGGCAGGTCGAGCTCGTAGAACTCGCCGTGCAGCTCGATCCGGTCCCGGGTCCAGGCCTGCCTCAGGACCTCGATCATCTCGCGCGACTTCCGGTAGCGCGCGTCGGAGGGCAGCTGCGTGCCCGGCAGGTCCGAGCTGATGATGTTGACGGTCAGGCGCCCCTCGAGCAGGTGGTCGAGTGTCGCCAGGGCACGGGCGAGCATGGGCGGGTGGACCTCGCCCCCGCGGATGGCCGTGAGCAGACTGATCTGCTTCGTCGAGGGCGCGACGCCGGCCGCGAAGGTGAGCGTGTCCTGCCCGACCTGGTAGGACGAGGGGAGCAGGATGTTCTGGTAGCCGAGCCGGTCGGCGGTGCGCACGATCTCCGCGCAGTGGTCGAAGCTGCTCCGCAACGCGTCGTCGGGCACGCCCAGGAACTCGTAGTCGTCGTTGCACAGGCCGCTGAACCAGGCGACTTCCGCGGCGCGGGTCGGCGTGCGAATGGAGAGGGCGGGCGGGTCCGAGGGCACCGACGGATCCTAGCCCGGACTTCCCGCCAGACTCCTCCTGCGGCCGCAGATCTCTTCGGCCTGACGGCAGGAATCGACGCCCGGCTGCTCGACGTACTGCCCCGTACGCCTCCGCGGCCGAACGCCGATTTCCGCCGCCAGACCTCGATCTCCACGCCCTCGCGACGGAGCCCGGTGAGAAGTCCGGGCTGGCCCCTTCCGGAGCTATGCTGCGCGCATGCCCACCCGGAGCTTCGAGCCCCGCTTCATGAAGCTGGGCGTGCTGACCGCGGCGCTGCAGGAGCTGACCCCGCGCGAGGTCCGGGACGCGGACCCGGACCGGGCCGTGGAAGAGTGGTTCTCCTTCGCCCGGGAGCTCGGTGCCGACGAGATCCAGCTGTCGGCGGCGCTGCACCCGAGTGAGGCCGACGTCCCCGCCGAGGCGCTGCTCGACCCCGTGGCGAACACGCTGGACCTGCGCGAGCCCCTCGACCGATCGCGAGCCGACCGGATTCGCGCCGCCATGGACGCGACCGGCGTCGGTCTCGCGGACCTCGCCTACTTCGACAACATGCTCCACGCCGATCCGGCAACCCGCGAGAAGAAGCGGGACTTCATGCTCCGGGTCTTCGACGCGGCCGTCCTGCTCGAGGTGCCCGCCGTCTGCGGCTTCGTGGGCAAGAGCGCGACCTTGAGCGTGGACGAGAACCTCGACTTCTTCGAGCAGTGCTTCGTTCCCCTCCTCGCCGAAGCGAAGGCCCGGGGCCTCTCCTACCGGGTCGAGCAGTGCCCCATGCCCGGCTGGACCGACGACGACTCCTTCCACAACAACATCGCGTACACGCCGGGGGCCTGGATCGCGCTGCACCGGGTGTGCGAGCGCCACGGCGTGGGGGAGGTGTTCCGGATCCACTACGACCCCTCCCACGCCGTCCTGATGGGACAGGACACGCGCGCGATCTTCCAGTACCTGCGAGACGAGGGCTATGCCTTCCTGATCGAGGGCTTCCACGTCAAGGGACAGGTGGTGGACGCGAAGGGAGTCGCCGCCTGGGGCTACGGGGGGCAGACGATGCAGCGGGGCTCCGGTCCCGCCGACGCGTGGAAGAAGCAGACGGTGATCTGCGAGCACGAGCTGCCCGGGACCGCCCGCCACGACCCGCTCGCCTATCTGCAGAACCGCAGCGTCGACTGGCTCGACCACCAGCTGGCGGCGCGCGAGCTGCTCGAGCTCGACGTCGAGAAGACCTCGCTGGTCGTCGAGCACGAGTACGGACCCGCCCGCGTCCAGGACCGCGAGCGGCTGCTGCCGATCCTGGCCGGCTCGATGGCCTTCACGCGCAAGATCGACGAGGCCGCGGCGTGCATGTACGCGCTGCAGCAGGAAGTGCTGCCCGCGCAGGAGATTCCCGTGCAGGGCGTCGGCCGGGAGCCGTATCGTAGTTGAAGCCACGGGAGGCACGGCGCTTGTCGGCTCCGCCCCTGAAGGTCGCGATGATCGGCTACGAGTTCATGGGCCGCGCGCACAGCAATGCCTGGCGGCAGGTGGGCCACTTCTTCGAGCTGGCGCGCGAGCCGCACCTGCAGGTGGTCTGCGGTCGCAACGAGGGGCGCGTCGCCGAGGCGGCCCGGCGCCTCGGCTGGGCGGAGCACGCCGTCGACTGGCGGGAGGTCGTCGCCCGCGAGGACATCGACGTGGTCGACGTCTGTACGCCGGGGGACTCCCACGCCGAGATCGCCATCGCGGCTGCCCGGGCGGGCAAGGCCGTCCTGTGCGAAAAGCCCCTGGCGAACGACGTGGCGGACGCGGTCGCCATGTGGGAGGCGGCCCGGGAGGCCGGCGTCGTCCACATGGTCTGCCACAACTACCGGCGCGTGCCGGCGGTCGCCCTAGCGAAGCAGTGGATCTCCGAGGGCCGCATCGGGGAGATCCGCCACTATCGGGGCACCTACCTGCAGGACTGGATCGTCGATCCCGCCTTCCCTCGCGTCTGGAGGCTGGAGAAGGCGCGCGCCGGCTCCGGGGCGCTGGGCGACATCGCGTCCCACTCGATCGACCTGGCGCGCCATCTGGTCGGGGAGATCCGCGAGGTGAGCGGCCTGCTCGAGACCTTCGTGCGGGAGCGACCCCTCGAGGACGGCTCCGGCACGGGAGCGGTCGACGTCGACGATGCGGCGCTGGCGCTTCTGCGCTTCGAGAACGGCGCGATCGGCAGCGTGGAAGGGACCCGCTTCGCGCCCGGGCGCAAGAACCACAACCGCTTCGAGATCAACGGCAGCCGCGGCAGCCTGGCCTTCGATCTCGAGCGCATGAACGAGCTGGAGATCTACGAGGAGGACGGGGCGGCGAGCGGCTTCCGGACCGTGCTCGCCACCGACGCCGAGCACCCCTGGGTGTCGGCCTGGTGGCCACCGGGACACGTGCTCGGCTACGAGCACAGCTTCGTCCACACCGTCTACGACTTCCTGTGTGGGATCGAGCGCGGTGAGTCCCCGTCGCCGAGCTTCGCGGACGGCGTCGCCAACCAACGGGTCCTCGAAGCCGTCGAGCGTTCGCACGCGTCGCGAAGCTGGGAGGCGGTCTGAGCGGCGCGGATCGAAGGGACCCGTCTGCCGCCGATCGCGCGCGGGAGCGCTGGCGTGCCCGGGTCCGGCATGTCGTCGACGATGCCGACACGCCGGTCGCCCGGGCCTTCGACTGGACGGTGCAGCTGCTGGTGCTCGGCAGCGTGGTCTCCTTCTCGCTCGAGACGGTGCGAGACCTCGACCCCGAGGTCTACTGGGTCCTCAACTGGGTCGAGCTCTTCACGGTCGTCTTCTTCACGCTGGAGTACGCGCTCCGCATCTGGGTCGCCGAGGACCGGCTGCGCTTCGTCCGCAGCTTCTACGGCGTCGTGGATCTGCTGTCGGTGCTTCCCTACTACCTGGCGCTCGGCGTCGACCTCCGCTCGATCCGCATCGTCCGCTTCCTGCGGCTCCTGCGCCTCTTCAAGCTGGCGCGCTACAGCGCGGCGGCGCAACGCTACTCGCGCGCGATCCGGATCGTTCGCGAAGAGCTCATCCTCTTCGGCGCCGTCGCGGGCATCCTGCTCTACTTCTCCGCGGTCGGCGTGTACTACTTCGAGCGCGACGCCCAGCCCGAGCTCTACGCGTCGGTCTTTCACAGTCTGTGGTGGGCGATCGTGACGCTCACCACCGTCGGCTACGGGGACCTGTATCCCGTGACCACCGGCGGTCGCATCTTCACCTGCCTGGTGCTGGTGGTGGGACTCGGTGTGGTGGCCGTCCCGACGGGCCTCCTGGCCTCGGCGCTCTCCCAGGCCCGGACCGAGGAGCACGAGGAGGAGCTGCGCGAGCAGGAGCGCGGAGGAGCGCCCCCGGGCTCAGGAACGGGCGAGCTCTCCCCGTGACACCGGCTCCGGCTCCGGTCAGCCAAGCCCTCGCGCTCGTCTCGGCCTAGATGCGGCGCTCGCGCCCCTTCCAGTAGCGGTCGCGGAGCTTGCGGACGTAGAGCTTGCCCGACGCGTGTCGGGGCAGGGCGGCCTCGAAGTCGATCGAGCGCGGCACCTTGTAGCCGGCGAGGTGCTCGCGGGCAAAGGCGAGGATCTCGTGGGCGAGCACGTCGGATGCGGTCGTCCCGGGCTTCAGCTCGACGGCGGCCTTCACGCTCTCGCCCCACTCGTCGTCGGGCACGCCGAAGACCGCCACGTCGGCGACGGCCGAATGCTCCTGCAGGACGTGCTCGACCTCGGCGGGGTAGATGTTGACGCCGCCGGAGATGATGGTGTGGGACTTGCGGTCCGCCAGGTAGA
The DNA here is from genome assembly GCA_028284295.1 of Myxococcota bacterium. Taxonomy (GTDB): domain Bacteria; phylum Myxococcota_A; class UBA9160; order UBA9160; family UBA4427; genus JAJDAN01. The sequence continues at coordinate 14,606 of JANQSB010000223.1, forward strand.
CGAAGCCGTCTTCGTCGACGCGACCGATGTCGCCGATCGTGAAGGCACCGGGCTCGTGCGTGCCCAGTCGGCTCTCCGCGGTCTTCGCGGAGTCCCCGTGGTACTCGAAGAGCTCGGCGACCTCGCGGTGACGCGCATACAGCAGGCCCTCGCTCCCGGGCGGCAGGCGCTCGCCCGCGTCGTCCACGGCGAAGACCTCGAAGCTCGGGAGCACCCGACCGACGGTCTCGGGATGCTCGAGCCACTCGCGCGAGTCGGCGACGGTGATGACGCCACTCTCCGTGGCGCCCCAGTACTCCACGAGCACCTCGCCCCACCAGTCGATCATCCGCTCCTTGACGGGGCGCGACACCGGCGCCGCGCCGTGCAGGACCAGCTGCAGCTCCGGGGCCCGGAACGCCGCTCGCTCGGCCTCGGGAAGCTGAAGCAGCCGCACGAACATGGTCGGTACCAGGTGGGTGTGCGCGACTCCGGACTCGACCAGGACGCGGAGCGCCTCCGACGCGTCCCAGCGCGGGAGGATGACGATGGGCGCGCCGTTCATCTGGTCGTAGACGGCGAACATGAGCGGCGCCGCGTGGTAGCAGGGGCCCGTGATCAGGTGGGGGCCGGTCCCGTCGAGCCCGATCGCCTGGCCGCCCGCGGCCTGGACCGCGAGGGCGCTGGCCAGGCTGGCGGGACGGTGGCGTCGGACGCCCTTCGGGCGCCCGGTGGTTCCGCTGGTGTAGATCATCGGACCGCCGGCGGGCCCACTCGGGTCCATGGGCGCGTCTCCGGCATCGTCCAGCGCGCGGTCGAGCTCCCTTCCCGCCAGCAGCAGCACTTCGGGCTGGCAGCTGCGCGCGGCGTCCGCGTAGTGCTCGTCGGCGAAGAGCACCCGGGCCGTGGAGTCGCGGACCACGTAGTCGATCTCGTCGGGCGTGAGGTGCCAGTTGATCGGGGTGAGCCAGACCCCGGCGTGGATGGCCGCCGTCATGATCTCGACGCACTCGACCCGGTTCGACATCAGCAGCGCCGCGTGGTCGCCCGGCGCGAGGCCCAGCCCGTCCCGCATCAGACGGGCCAGGCGATTCGTGCGATCCCGAAGCTCCGTCCAGCTGCGCTGCCGGGTGCCGTCGTCCAGGGCGACGCCGTCAGGCGTCGAAGACATCGTCGGGCAGGCCCGGCGGAAGGGCGTCCGGTCGCTCGCAGCGCGTGGTCGGGGTGACGTGGGCACCTTCGTCGGAGGAGCGCACGATGGACTCCATCGCGTCGAGCACGTGGGTCGACAGCTCGAGGGAAGCGCGATGGCTACGGCCGCGCTGGACGGCCTGGATCATGTCGGCCAGACCGATGCCGCGGCTCTGCTCGGCGTTGGCGTGGCTGAGGGGCAGCTCGTCCCAGCTGGTCGCGCCGCGGCGTCGCAGGGTGACGGGGCCGCCGAAGGTGTTCGGGTCGGGGACCGAGAGCGTGGCTTCGGTGCCGTAGATCTCGATGTTCCGCAGTCGCGAAGCCTGGACGTCGAAGCTGGTGGTCAGGGTCGCCACCGGCCCGCTCTCGAAGTCGAGCACCGCCGACACGTGGGTGGGGACCTCGACGTCGATCTGCTGGCCGCGCAGCGGCTGGCTGCGGATCTCGCGCTTCGGGTGGGTGATGCGCGCCGAGCCCGAAACCCGCCGCACGGGACCGAGCAGGTGGACGAGCGCCGTCAGGTAGTAGGGGCCCATGTCGAAGAGGGGGCCCGCACCCCGCTGGTAGAAGGTCTGCGGTCCCGGGTGCCACATCTCGGGACCCGGCTGCAGCATGAACCCGTGTGCGGCGACGGGCTCGCCGATCGCGCCGTCGTCGATGAGCTTGCGGCAGGTCTGGAGCCCGGCGCCCAGGAAGGTGTCCGGCGCGCAGCCGACCCGGACGCCTGCCTCGCGCGCGGCCTCGCCCAGGGCGAGTCCATCGGCCAGGTCGAGCGCCAGCGGCTTCTCGCTGAAGACCGACTTCCCGGCGGCCACCGCTGCGCGGCTGATCTCCGCATGCGCGGCCGGGATCGTGAGATTCACCACCACCTCGAGCTCCGGGCTCGCGAGCAGGCTGTCCGGGTCGAGCGCCTGGGGGATCGCGTGCTTCTCGGCGAGCTCCTTGGCCCGCCCGGGAACCAGGTCTGCACAGGCGACGAGGTCGACGGAGGCCAGCAAGGAAAGCTTGCGGGCGTACACCTCGCTGATGTTGCCGCATCCCACGATGCCGACGCGCGTCGCGGTGCTCATGCCTGGCCCCGCGACAGGCCGGATCCGACGAGGTAGCGATAGCTCTGCTCGACGGCCTCGAACATGTCGCTCTCGCAGCGGTCCAGCTCCACGATGTGCCACTCGGCATAGGGCGCTGCGGCGGCGACCCCGGGCAGGTCGATCGCACCGTCCCCCGCCGCGGTCATGGCGCTCTTGGGCGAGTCGGCGGGGCCGTCCTTCATGTGCAGCAGTCGGGCCCGGGTTCCCAGCTCGCCGAGCACCTCGGCCGGGTCGGCGCCGCCGACCTTCGCCCAGTAGACGTCGAGCTCCGCGAAGATCTGCGGGCTGAGCTGTTCGAAGAGGAGGGACCACGCCGTCCGGCCGTCGAGGCGGGTGCTGAACTCCCAGTTGTGGTTGTGGTAGCCGAGGCGCATGCCGCGACTCGCGGCCAGCTCGCTGGCCCGGTTGAGCTGGTCGGCGGTGATGAAGACCTTGTCGGCGTCCTGGAAGCGGTCCGGCGGCAGGAAGGCGACGACCACGTCGCGCACGCCGAGCTCCTGCGCCTCGTCCAGCACCTGATGGGCGGCGTCCCCGATGGGCAGGGGGATGTGGGTGCTGCAGACCCGCATGCCGGCGTCCTCGACCCGGCGAACGAACTCTCCCGGGGACATGGCGTGCAGGCCGGCGGGCTCGACGCCCGCGTAGCCGATGCGGCCCAGGCGATCGAGCACGCCGGCGAAGTCGGCCTTGGCTTCCTGACGCAGGCTGTAGAGCTGGACGGCGACCGGAACGGATTCGGTAGGCATGGCGAGTGGATACCGAATCTCGGCAGCGGCGCGCTATAACGTCGGCCGCGATGAGTGCCGACGCAGGCAGCGAGAGCGCAGCCGGCCCGAGCGACCTGGAACGCTTCGCGTTCAGCGAGTCCGGCCCTTTCGAGCTGCCCGAGGGCCCGCTGGCCTGGCAGGCCGGGGTGGACCGTCTTCGGGAGCGGACCCGCGCCGCGATCCCGGAGCTGGTCTCGCGGCGACGCCTGCCGCCGGCGGGTCGCTTCCTGCAGGCGGCCTCGGCAGTGGGATGGGCGCTCCTGCGGTGGTGGGGGTCGGCGCGAAGACGGGGTGGCACGGCGTCCCGCGCGGATCTCTCGCGTCGGCTGCGGATCGTCTTCGAGCACCTGGGGCCGACCTACATCAAGCTGGCGCAGATCGTCTCTTCCGGGCGCGGGCTCTTTCCCGACGAGCTCGTCGACGAGTTCAAGCGCTGCCGCGATCAGGTGCCGCCGGAGCCCTTCGCCATGGTCCGCGAGACGGTGGAGGCCGAGCTGGGTTCCCCCCTCGAGGAGGTCTTCTCGTCCTTCGACGAAGACTGTCTGGCATCGGCATCGATCGCCCAGGTGCACGGCGCCGTGCTCGCGACCGGCGAACGGGTCGTCGTCAAGGTGCGGCGGGCGCGGGTGGACGGGCTCGTCCAACGCGACATCACGGCCATGGCCTGGATCGCGCCGCTCCTGGTCGGTCGCCTTCCCGTCGCAGCGCTGGCGAATCCGCCCGCGCTGGTGGAGCTCTTCGCCGAGACCATCACCGAGGAGCTCGACTTCCGTCTCGAAGCGCAGAACATGCTGGACGTGGCGAGTGGCCTGCGTGCCGCCGGGCAGAAGGCGATCGTCGTGCCGCGTCCCCACCCGACCCTCGTCACCCGGCGCGTCCTGGTGATGGAGCGGCTCGACGGGCTCGGCTACGAGGACGTGGAGAACATGCGCGCCGCGGGCATCGATCCCGCAGAGGTGCTCCGCGGCCTGCTCATCTCCTTCTTCGAAGGCGCCATGATCTACGGCGTGTTCCACGGGGACCTGCACGGAGGCAACCTGTTCGTGCTGCCGTGCGGGCGCGTCGCGCTCCTCGACTACGGGATCACCGGGCGCATGGATCTCTCCCAGCGCCTGGCCTTCCTGCGGCTCATGATGACCGGCGCCGCCAACGACATCCCCGCCCACCTGGCCGCCCTGCGGGATCTCGGCGCCGTTCCGCCCGAAGCGGACCTCGAGGAGCTCGCGAAGATCCTCAAGCTCGACCAGACCATCGACCCGACGCAGCTGAGTGGCGAGCAGCTGGTGGCGGAAATCCAGACCGTGCTCAAGGGGCTGCTCGCTCATGGCGCCCGCCTGCCCAAGCACCTGATGCTCTACGTGAAGAACCTGCTCTTCATCGACAACGCGGTGGCGACCCTGGCGCCCGACCTGAATCTCTTCGCGGAGGTCGTTCGCATCTACGGCTACTTCGTCGAGCACCACTCGGAGCAGATCCTGCGCGACATCGGCCTCGACCCGCGAGGGACCACCGTCGATCTCGCCGGGATGCGAAGGGGGCTCGGCATCACCGAGGAGCTCGAGAGCGTCACCCATCGCGAGCTGCAGGCCCGCCGAGACCAGGTTCGGGACAAGCTCGAGCGCGTGGGCTCCCGGGAAGCCGAGGAGGAGGGGCCGCGCTGAGTCCGCGCGCCGACCCCGGTCCGGGCCGTCGCGCTCGCCAGCCGGCTACTCTTCCCTTCGTGGCACTTCGGGTCATCCAATGGGCGACGGGGGGCGTGGGTCGCGCGGCCATCCAGGCGGTCGCGTCCCATCCCGAGCTCGAGCTCGTCGGCGCCTGGGCGCACGCCGCGGAGAAGGCCGGCCGGGATGCCGGAGAGCTCGCGGGGGCGGGTCCGCTGGGCGTTTCCGTCAGCAACGACGTGGACGCGCTGCTCGCCCTGGAAGCCGACTGCGTCCTGTACGCGCCCGTGATGGCGGACCGTGACCTGGTGGTGAGGATCCTGGAATCGGGCAAGAACGTGGTGACTCCGCTGAACTGGTTCTATCCGCGCGAA
>JANQSB010000243.1 GCA_028284295.1 Myxococcota bacterium
TCCCGCTCGGGTGTGCGGGCCAGTCGAGGGTCCGGCCTGTCACGCGGGGGTCCGAGCCGAAGCGCCAGATCGTCGCGAAGACTCGTCCCCCCGGCGCGAGTCGCGAGGCCAGGCGGGCGATCGCCGCCACCCGCGCATCCGAGCCGGGCAGGTGGTGCAGGACGCCGAACAGGGTGATGGCGTCGAAGGGCCCGGACGGAAGCACGGCGTCGTCGAGCAGGTCGCCTTCCACGAAGCGCGCTCCCGGCGGCGCGCTGGCGGCGCGCGCCCGCGCCAGCTCCAGGAGCGCCCGGCTCGTGTCCAGACCGGTGTACGAGAGCCCGGCCGGCCCGCCTTCGGCCAGGAAGCGCGCGAAGCGGCCGCTGCCGCAGCCCGCGTCGAGCAGCCGGCAGCCGTCTTCCGGCAGGGCCCCTCGCACGCGCTCCCAGCCGGGCCAGGGGTGGTCGCGCGTGGCGTCGAAGCTCTCCGCCTGCTCCTCGTAGAAGGCGCGGTTGATCTCTCTCAGCGCCGCGCGCGTCGCCTCGTCCATCTGGTTCTCGCGTCCCGGTGCCCGGCTAGCTCGCGAACGCTTCGCGTCCGCTTGCCGCGGGGTCCGAACCCCGTGCAGACCTTCCCGGGCCCACGAAGACCGGCGAGCTCCATGCCCACTGGTCGTTCTTCTGGCGGACCCGCGCGTAGTAGTACGAAGACGCGCGGCCCGGGTCCGTGTCCTCGATCTCGAAGCTCCACGCGTACTCGGCTTCCGGGATCGCGCGGGAGAGCTGCCAGGCCGGAGACACGAATCCGTCGCTCAAGACGGCTCGCGGGCCGTCGCGCAGCTCGGCGAGGGAGAGCTCCAGGCGCTGGCCGTTCACCTCGGCGACGAGGCGCGTGTGCCCGTCGCCCTCCAGCTCGATGGCGACCGCCTGGGTCGCGTCGCTTCGCGTCGTCGGGTTCTTCCACGTCCGGGTGTCGAGAACGACGTCGTCACCTTCGGTCGAGACGCTCGCCGCATGGAAGGATCCGTCGAAGCCGAAGCGCGACTCCGGGGCCTCCTCTCCTCGAAGGCGCGGCTCGACGCCGAGAAGACGCCCACCACGCACACCGAGCCGCGCCCGCCAGCGGGTCGGCTCGCCGCGTTCGCCCCACCCGAGCGTCAGCGCGACCTTGCCGCGGAAGTGGGGGCCGCTCTGCGGCGCGAGTCCCACCGCGTCGCGACGGGCCAGGGCGACGCCGTCCTTGACGATCTCGACGTAGTCGAGCGCGGCACCGGCGCGGGCGTCGACACGGACCGTCCTCTCGGGCGTTGCCGCGATCTCCGCGCCCATGGGCTCTCCGTTCACCGCGAACGCCAGCTCGATGCGATCGCCCGTCAGTGCCCAGGTCCGGCGTGCCTCGAGCGCGCTCCAGATGCCGTCGCGCGTGAGCTCGCTCGCCCAGACACCGAGTCGCCCGTGGTCGTGGCTGCCGGGGTGCGCTGCGTGGTGGTCGGTCGACCCGATGACGCCGAAGCGCAGCCCCGCCGCCAGCCCCGCCCGCATCGAGCCCCGGTCGTCGCGAGGGCCCATCGAGTGCAGGTAGGGACGCGGCGCGTCGTCGTGCTCCGCGCAGCCGTGCATCGAAACGATCTCGACGAGCGGCGAGTAGCGGGCGTCGAAGTCGCTCCAGTTCACCCCGCGATATCCCGGCACGTAGCAGACATGGTGGGGGATCATCATCGCGCGCCGTCCGTCCGCCCGAACGGCATCGATTGCCGCGCGCAGGCCCGCGATGTCCGGCGCGCGGACGATCTCGCCGTGGGCACCGTCGTAGTAGAAGCAGTAGTCCCCGTGGCGCATGCTGTGCCACTCGAAGGACAGGAAGGTGACGAAGCGCCCGTCTTCGTGGGCGCGCGCGGTCTTCTCCTGCACCTCGTCCCAGACCGAGGCGAGATGCTCGAAGCCGCGCACGTGATAGTCCACGAGATAGTCGAGTCGACCATCGCGAGGCGGCATGTCGGGCCACCAGGCGTGGCCGGTGACGCTCGCGAAGTCGAGCTGGAGCCTCGCGTTCTGCCACGCCTCGTCCATCGAGCCGCGTCCGTACGAGATGTCGCAGTGGTTGTGGAGGTCCCCGAAGTAGGCGGTGAGCCCGGCGAAGGGGGCGGCGGAGTCGGACGCCATGGCCCGATCGTAGCGGCCGGGCGAGTGCGCTAGGGAGAGGTCCTCCGGGCTCGTTCGCGGTTCCGCTTCAGGGCTCGCGCGTGACTCAACGCGGCCTGCAGGTGCACCTGGGCGGGCCGGTAGCCCGGTCGGAGCGCCACGGCCTGCTTCAGATGCTCGATGGCCTCGTCGACCTGCCCGTCCTTGAAGAGCAGGCGCCCCAGCTCGAAGTGCGCCTTCACGGCGAGGTCGGGGGCGATCTCGACTGCCCTCCGGTAGTGCTCGATCGCGCCCGCCTCGTCGCCTTCCGCGAGCAGCCAGTCCCCGAGCTTCGCGTGCTTCTGCTCCGCGTCGATGGTGACCCAGCCCAGCCCGTCGAGGATCGCGGACGCCGTCCGGACCTGCCCCCGCTCGATCGCGATCGGCAGGACGATCTCCGTCGCCAGCGAGTATCCCGAATAGACGACGGTGCAGGCGACCCCGACGGCCACCGCGAGTCGCGTGGTGCGAAGGGACAGGCCACGCACGTCCTGCGTCTTCTCTCCGCGGATGAGCACCGACGCGACGCGGCCGCTCCGGAGCTTCCAGATCGCCCCGTCCAGCACGAAGTGGTGGATGTTCACGAGCGCTGCGATCAAGAGCGCGTGTCCGTTGGTGTAGGACGCGCCCGCGAGCATCTCGGGAGCGAACGCCACGACGGGCAGGCTCCAGGCGGCAGCACCGAAGAGCATCGTCTTGACCAGATAGCCGCGGTAGCCGCGCTCGCTCGAGGAAGCCCGCGCGTAGTACGAGGTCACCCACAGGTATTGAGCTCCGTGGGCGATGGCCAGCCACAGGATGGCGTTCTCCACGACTCCGTACCTCGGATCCCCCAGCTCGAGCGCGAGCCATTGGATCACGAAGAAGGGCACGACGAACCACAGGGCCTGCGTGAAGACGATGGCGGCGACGGGCAGCAGGGTCTTCGCCGCTCCGGCGCGGAGCAGTCCGATGCCGGCGATCACCAGAACGCCGAGATACAGGACTACGATGCCGGCGAAGAGGGGGGCGACGACGTCTTGAGGCAGACCCAGCGGCAGGACCCCGAGGCTCTGCTCCCCGGCACCGGTCGCATAGTGGGCCGCGGATCGGCTGCCGTGGAGGTTCAGCTGACTCAACAGGTAGGACAGGACGAAGGTGGTCCAGAAGGTCCGCTTGACGGCGGGTGGAAGCACGATCCCGGCGCGCCCGAGGTACATCATCGCGATGCCGTAGTTCTGCCCGCTGTAGTGCCACGGACTCCAGGACAGGAAGACCGTGATCATCAGCGAGCCGAGCAGCGGGTCGAAGGTGCCGACCACGAACCAGGCCACCAGCGCCGCCGTGGCGTAGACGGTGAAGAAGGCGTAGCGGCTGCGCTGCTCCGCAGAGCCGTAGACCCGCTGCAGGGTGGCTCCGTAGTGGGGCACCGTGACGAGCAGTACCGCGAGCGGGAGCATGTACTCCAGCTGGTCCGAACTCCTGCCCCGGAGCAACAGGTAGGCGCCGAGCCCGAGGGCATAGAGGCCGCCGCATCCGATCAGCAGATCCACCGAACGGCCATGCAGCCAGCGGGGAGCTTCAACAGCAGGCGAAGCCATCCAGGGAACTTCGCTCGGGATCCGGCCCCTGGCAAAGGAGGGGAACGCCGGCGTCGACCGGGTCGCGAGCTAGCGCGCTCCCCGAGTCGAGGGACTCGTGGGCCCGGACCATCCCGGTGGCTCGAAGCCGTGCCGCCGGAGCGTCCATGCCGCGGCAGCGCACAGGCCGAAACCGACCAGGGCACGCGCCAGGAAGCCGAGCGCGGGGAGACCCGGGCCGCCGGGGGTGGACGAGGCGAGGTTGGGATCGGAGCCGAAGCCGACCTCGAAGCCGTCGTCGAAGCCGTCGTCGTCGGTGTCGAAGACGAGCGCGTCCGTTCCCGTGTCCATGGTGTCCACGAACACACCGGTATTCGTCTCGAACACGTCTTCGATGCCGTCCCCGTCGTCATCGTCGTCGAGGAACCACGCGATGCCGTCGGCATCCAGGTCCAGGGTCGCCGGCCGACCGCGAACGATGGGAAAGAAGCCCGGCTCCAGGGTCTCGAGGTTGCCTGTCATCTGGGCGACACCGGACGCCCCGAGAGGCTGACCGGCGAGGGCTCCCGAGCCCGAGAACGACGGAGAGCTCAACGCACTGGCGGCTGCGGGCACGTTTCCGCCGCGCTGCGAGTAGCTCGCGCTCGTGAGATCCGCCCGTGCTGCGGTCGAGGCGAGACCGATCGCCAGGAGCCAGGCGGCGAGGACGGGGCTTCCCATGGCCGGGAGTCGCAGACCCATGCTCGGGAAGTAGCACAGGGGCCTGTTCGGGGCAGATGAGTTCGGGCGCGTGACGCTGTGGCTACTCGATGTCACGCGAAGTTCACGAGCGCGGGTACGTCATCACTTGACGCGCACCCGTGGCCTCGATCAGTATCTCCTTGGAGGCCCGGGAGGGTCCCACGGATGAGACAAGCGAAAGTGTCATCGCGCTGGCTCCCCCTGCTCGCGGCGATCGTGGCCATCGCGCAGCCCGGTCGAGCGGCGGTTCCCGGCGAGGTCCAGTACCAGGGTCTGCTCCTCGACGACCTCGGCCAACCGGTGACCGAGACGGTCTCGATGGGCTTCGCCCTGTACGACGCGGTGACCGGCGGAACGATGCTGTGGAGCGAATCGCACCCGGCCGTCGGCGTCGTGGACGGCGTCTACGAGGTCACCCTCGGCTCCGTCACGCCGATCGACGCCGCACTCGTCGCGGGCGGAAGCCTGTATCTCGAGGTGAGCGTCGAAGCGGAGGTGCTCACCCCGAGACAGGCCCTGCTGGTCGTCCCCTACGCGCTGCGTTCCGCCGTGGCCGAGGACGCCGAGCGACTTGTGGGCGTCGACGGGGCGTTCCTGGCAGAGATGGTCAAGAACATCTCGTTCGACGGTGCGGATCCGCCCAACCAGGATCCCCGGGAGGGCGTCTCGGACGTCGACGGGGACGGGCTCGCCAACTTCATGGACCCGGACAACGACGGTGACGGTCTCTCGGACGAGGACGAGCTGGCCGCGGCCTCCGACATCAACCTCGTCACACCCTCGCTGACGGGCTTCGCCCCGGCGACCGCGGACGGGTTCGTCGCGTCCACCGTCCAGGTGCAGGGGACGAGCTTCGAGCCGGGAATGAGCGTGAGCTTCGGCACCCAGAACCCGACGCCGACGAACCTGACGCCCACGAGCTTCGACGTCCTCGTCGGTCCCCAGCCCGCAGGAGACGCGACGGTCATCGTCACGAGATTGAACGGCGAGTCGGCGCAGGCGACCTTTCCCTTCTTCCTGTTCGAGCCGGTCCTGACATCCATCTCGCCCGCTGTGCTCATCTTCGGACAGGGGGGCACCCTCACCGTTCACGGCGCCGACTTCGTCGACGGTTTGGTGGTCGATTTCGGCAGTCAGAGCCCGACCCCCTTCAACGTCACGCCCAGCCAGTTCGACATCACCGTGGCCGGCAGCGAGCCGGTCGGCTTCGTCGAGGTCACGATCACGCTTCCGAACGGCAACTTCGTGACGTCCCCGGACTCGTTCCGGGTAGCCGACGACAAGGTCGTGTTCCTGACGAGCACGGAGCAGACCGGGAGCATGGGCGGTCTCGCCGCTGCGGATGCGATCTGCAACTCCCTCGCGCAGGCCGCAGCCTTGCCCGGCACCTTCCAGGCCTGGCTCGCCGACTCGACCGGTAGCCCTGCGACGCGCTCCACCCAGCACACAGGCCCCTACGTCAGGACGGATGGGGTCATCGTCGCAAGCGACTGGTCCGGTCTGATCGTGGGGATCCTGGACGCAGGTATCAGCGTGGACGAATCCGGGATTGCGCGACCCGGCTCCACCGCATGGACGAACGTCCAGCCGGAGACGGCGGCCATGGAGTCCGACGATCATTGTCTGGACTGGACGAATCAACAGAGCGCGCTGGGCCGCTACGGCCTGGCCAGCCAGACCGGCGAACAGTGGACCAGCTTCGATGCACTGGGGTGCTCGTTCTCGCGGCGGCTCTACTGCATCGAGCAGTAGCCGCGGCACCCGTGCGCGGCTCGTGAGGGCTCACCCGGCGGCGCGCGGGTCCGAGTAGCGGCCCGAGCCCGATCCCCCAAGGTCGGGAGTGCCGCCGAGCGTCGATGCTCGGGGTCGAGGCTACCCTGCTGTCGTGATCCGGCGCCCCGAACAGCTCCCGGCCTTCGACCCCGAGCCGCACCGCGAGGCGCTCGAGGGGATCGTTCGTGCGGTCGCTTCGAGCCTGGCCGCGGGCGACTTCGATGCCGGCGCCCTGGATGGCATCCTGCGGCGCTTCCCCCGCGCCGGGCGTGGCTTCTTCTCGCGCGCCGAGATCATCCAGGGCTTCCGGCACTTCTTCGACGAGGACGCGCTGGAGGTCTCCGACGAGACCTTCCTCGCGGGCGTGCAGCGCCGTCCCACCCGGACTGTCAGCGGCGTCACGCCGCTCACGGTGCTCACCAAGCCCTTTCCGTGTCCCGGCAAGTGCATCTTCTGCCCCAACGACGTCCGCATGCCCAAGAGCTACCTGTCGGACGAGCCCGGGGCGCAGCGCGCGGCGGCGAATCGCTTCGACCCCTACCTGCAGACCTGGAATCGCCTGGCGGCGTTCCGGGCCATCGGGCATCCGGTCGAAAAGGTCGAGCTGATCGTGCTGGGCGGGACCTGGTCGTTCCTGCCCGAGGCCTACCAGGTGTGGTTCGCGACGCGCTGCTTCGAGGCGTTGAACGACTTCGGCGCCGGTCGTGACGGCCGCGCGGCCGTCCATCCCAGCGCGCCGCGCTTCGAGGCGCTGCCGGCGCGGCTGGACGGCCGGGCCGGGGAGGGCACCCCCTACAACCGGATCGTGCAGGGCTTCCTGAAGGAACGGCTCGACGGCGCCATGGTGCATCCCGACGAGGAGGCGGCCTGGGAGCGCCTGGAGGCCGCCCAGCGTGCGAACGTGTCCGCGGGTTGTCGCAGCGTGGGCTTCGTGATCGAGACGCGTCCCGATCACGTGACGCCCGAGGAGGTGCTGCGGATCCGCCGCCTGGGTGCCACCAAGGTGCAGCTGGGAATCCAGAGCCTCGACGACGCGGTGCTGCACGCCAACGCCCGCGGGCACGATGCGGACGCCAGTCGCCGCGCCGTCTCCCTCCTGCGTCGTGCGGGCTTCAAGGTCCACGCCCACTGGATGCCGAACCTGCTGGGCTCGACGCCCGCCCGCGACATGGAGGACTTCGCCCGCCTCTTCGACGATCCGGCCCTGCGGCCCGACGAGCTCAAGATCTATCCCTGCAGCCTGATCGAGAGCGCCGAGCTGATGCAGCACTGGGAGCGGGGCGAGTGGCGACCCTACGAGTACGACGAGCTGCTGGAGGTGCTCGCGAGCGCTCTCGCGCGCGTGCCGCGCTACTGCCGCGTGACCCGGGTGGTGCGCGACATCTCGTCGGACGACATCGTGACGGGCAACAAGCTCACCAACTTCCGCCAGCTGGCCGAACGCGAGGTCGCCCGCCGCGGCGGGAGCTGCCGCGACATCCGGGCCCGGGAGATCCGCGGAGACGACTTCGATGCGGACGCCCTCGTGCTGCGCGAGACGCGCTACGACGCGGGCGTCGCCGAGGAGCGCTTCCTGGAGCTGACGACCCCGGACGACCGGATCGTCGGCTTCCTGCGGCTGTCGCTGCCGAAGGAGCCCGGCTTCGTCGCGGAGCTCGGGGACGCGGCCATCGTGCGCGAGGTGCACGTCTACGGCATGACCCTGGGCATCGGCGACCGGGCCGAAGGTCGCCCCCAGCACCGGGGCCTGGGCGGACGGCTCCTCGACGAGGCCGTGCGCCGCGCCGCCGAAGCGGGCTACGCGAGCCTGGGGGTCATCTCCGCCGTGGGCACGCGCGACTGGTACCGCCGCCACGGCTTCGAGGAGCGCGGGCTCTACCAGCTGCGCGACATCCGGGCGACCCAGGCCCGGGAGGAGGCCTGCATGGAGCGCAGACCTCCAGCCAGCGAACGCTGAAGCGTTCGCCGCCTAGCCCGCGCGGAACACCAGCCCGTCGCCGGCCTCGGACACGTCGGCCAGGATCTTCGACCCTTCCGGGAACTCGCCCTCGAGGATCCGGATGGCCAGCGGGTCCTGCACCATGCGCTGGATCACGCGCTTGAGGGGCCGGGCCCCGTACTGCGGGTCGAAGCCGCGATCCGAGAGCAGGTTCTTGGCCGCCTCGGAGAGCTCGAGGGTCAGTCGCCGCTCCTCGAGCAGCTTCTGGACCCGCGCCAGCTGGATGTCCGCGATGCGGTGGATCTGCTCCTTCTGGAGCTGGTGGTAGATGATGACGTCGTCCACGCGATTCAGGAACTCGGGCTTGAAGTGACCGCGCAGGGCCTCCATCACGCGGCGCTCCATCTCGTCCGCCTGCTCGGCGCCGAGGTCGACGATGTGCTGACTGCCGATGTTGGAGGTCAGGATCAGGACCGCGTTGCGGAAGTCGACCGTGCGTCCCTGGCCGTCCGTGAGGCGTCCGTCGTCGAGGATCTGAAGCAGCACGTTGAACACGTCCGGGTGCGCCTTCTCGATCTCGTCGAACAGGATGACCGAGTAGGGGCGCCGTCGGACCGCTTCGGTCAGGGCGCCGCCCTCGTCGTAGCCCACGTAGCCCGGGGGCGCGCCGATCATGCGCGAAACCGAGTGCTTCTCCATGTACTCGCTCATGTCGATGCGGACCATGGCGTGCTCGTCGTCGAAGAGGAACTCCGCCAGCGCCCGCGCGGTCTCGGTCTTGCCCACGCCGGTGGGGCCCAGGAAGATGAACGAGCCGATGGGCCGGTCCGGGTCCTGGAGGCCGGCACGGGCGCGCCGCACCGCGTTCGACACGGAGGTGAGCGCCGCGTCCTGGCCGATCACGCGCTGGCCCAGGTTCTGCTCCATGCTCACGAGCTTCTGCTGCTCGCTCTCGAGCATCTTGGAGACGGGGATCCCGGTCCACTTCGAGACGATCTCGGCGATCTCCTCGGCGGTGACCTCCTCCGAGAGCACCGAGCCCTGCTCGTGCAGGGTGGTGAGGGCGGCCTGCTTCTCCTCGATCTGCTGATCGCACTCGACCAGGTCCTTGTAGCGGATCTCCGAAGCGCGCTCGTAGTTGCCCTGGCGGGTGACGCGCTCGAGCTCGGCTTCGAGGATCTCCTTGCGCTCCTTGGCGCCCCGCACCTCGGCGATCAGGTCCTTCTCGTTGCTCCAGCGCGCTTCGAGAGCGTCCTGCTCGCCGCGCAGGTCGGCGATCTCGCGGTCGACGTTCTCCAGTCGCGCGCGACTGGCGTCGTCGTCCTCCTTGCGCAGTGCCTCGCGCTCGATCTCGAGCTGCGTGCGGCGACGCTCCAGCTGGTCGAGGTCCTCGGGCTTCGAGTCGATCTGCACCCGCACCCGACTGGCGGCCTCGTCCATCAGGTCGATGGCCTTGTCGGGCAGGAAGCGGTCGGTGATGTAGCGGTTGGAGAGGGTCGCCGCGGCGACCAGCGCACTGTCGGTGATGCGGACGCCGTGGTGCAGCTCGTACTTCTCCTTCAGCCCGCGGAGGATCGAGATGGTGTCCTCCGCCGTCGGCTCGGAGACGAAGACGGGCTGGAACCGGCGGGCCAGCGCCGCGTCCTTTTCGACGTGCTTGCGGTACTCGTCGAGGGTGGTCGCGCCGATGCAGCGCAGCTCGCCGCGGGCCAGGGCCGGCTTCAGCAGGTTCGCGGCGTCGGCCGCGCCCTCGGCGGCGCCGGCGCCCACGATCGTGTGCAGCTCGTCCAC
>JANQSB010000247.1 GCA_028284295.1 Myxococcota bacterium
TGAAGTGAAGCTCGCAGAGCGCCTCGGAGAGGACGGAGACCGCCTGATCGGGGTCCTCGGTCGAGACGACCGGGAAGCGGCCGAGCGGGATCGGCGCTCCGCACTCCGCGGACATCCCCTGCACCCTCCGGATCGCCTCTCCCATCTCGCGGGCCCACCTTCTTCCCTGCCGCACGTACCGGTCCTGTCCTGCACGGAAGGGCTGGCACGGAAAAGCGTAACACCCCGGCAGGCGCGCACCGCGGCCCCTCGGGGTAGCCGGCAGGCGGCGCGGAGAAACCACCCAGGCAAGGAGAATCCCATGAACCGGAAAACCCGAACGGCCCTGGCCGTCATCGCAGCGCTCTCCCTCTCGGCGGGGAGTGCCTCGGCGATCCAGCAGGATGCCGAGTACTACGTGCTCGAGAAGCAGTTCGCGGAGGCCTGGGCGGCCGACGACGAGACGGTTCGCCGCAAGCTGGCGGCGCTCGAGAAGAAGCACGGCAAGAAGCCCAATATCGTCAAGATCCTCGTGGACGACGTGGGCTACAGCGAGCTGGGCGTGTACGGCGGCGGCAAGCTCCGGGGCGCGCCCACGCCCAACCTCGACAAGATGGCGCGGCAGGGCATGAAGCTGCTGCAGTACTACTCGGAGCCCGCCTGCACGCCGACGCGCATCGCGCTCAACACGGGGCGGCATCCGGTCCGGGTCGGCGTCAACCAGGTGATCTTCCCGGGGACCCGGGGCATCGGTCTGCACGAGAAGGAGGTGGCTCTCGCGGAGCTCCTCTCGAAGGCCGGCTACGCGACGGGGATGTTCGGCAAGTGGCACGTGGGCTTCGGCGAGGAGTACGCGCCTACCGAGCACGGCTTCGACGAGGCCGAGTGGTCGGAAGGGAACCCCGCGACCTGGATCATGGGTGCAGAGGGCGAGGAGATGACCGGTCACGTCAACAACCGGGCGTTGAACTGGGCGCCGGCTCGCAAGCAGACCTACTACGACGAAGGCGGCGTCTGGCGCGCCAAGAAGGGCGAGAAGCCCGAGATGGTCTACCGCTTCAGTCTCGCCCGCTACGACAGCTACGACAGCGAGGTGGCCGACCGGGCGATCGACTACATCGAACGAAAGGCCTCCGGCGAGAAGCCCTTCTTCCTGTACGTGGGCGGCAAGGCCAACCACTTCTGGGGTGCGCACCCGGACTTCCGGGACACGCCGGCCCAGACGAACACCGCCGCCCAGATGACCGAGGCCGACTACAGCCTCGGGCGCATCCTCAAGGCCCTGAAGGACGCGGGGATCGCGGAGAACACGCTCGTCGTGTGGAGCTCGGACAACGGCCCGATGTACGGCTTCCACCCCCATGGTGGCTACTCGATGTTCGATCACGGGGAGAAGGGGCAGACCTTCGAAGGGGGCGTCCGGGTGCCGGCGATCGCCTGGTGGCCGGGGATGATCGAGCCCGACCAGGATCCGCTGGACATCGTGCAGGTCACGGACTGGTACACGACCTTCGCGAGCATCGCGGGCGTCAAGAAGAAGATCCCCAACGACCGCATCGTGGACGGCGTCGACCAGTCGGCGCTGCTGCTCCTGGGCGAGGACCACGGCCGCCGCGACTACGTGTTCTTCTACAACAAGGGGAAGCTCGAGGCGGTGCGCAAGGACTGGATCAAGATCCGCTTCGGCGGGATGATCTTCGTCCCCCACTACAACCTGATGCAGGATCCGGCCGAGCGCTTCCCGAAGGAGGTCAACTACAACACCTACTCGTACGGGATGACCCTGGTCGTGCAGGAGCACAACAAGCTGATCGAGGAGTTCCCGCACCGGAAGCAGACCCCCTACCAGCGCGAGCCCGACTCGCCCTTCGATCCGAGCCCGCGCTGGTCGTGGGAATCGTCCCAGAAGGTCGACTGGTAGTGGCCCCTCGCAAGCCGGCGCGGCACCGGGGGAGCCGGCGTGCGGGCGAGGAGCGGCGCGAGAACCGGGTCGTGACCTTCGTGACGAACGCAGAGCTCCAGCAGCTGGAGGCACTGGCTGCCCAGCAGGACCGCTCGCTCTCCTGGACGGTGCACCGGCTGATCGTCCAGGGGCTCGAGGAGGGCGGCGGTCCGGACGAACCAGGACGATAACGCGAGAGAGCTGCTCGAGAGAGGGGCGGGTCGGCCAGTCGGGTCGGCCCGCTCCGTTCAGTCGGTTGGTCCGTCCGTGACGCAGCCCTGCGACGCCGAGGCCACGCAGCGGATGTACTTCAGGAGCACGCCCGACGTGGCGGGCAGCGGCGGCGCCACGAAGCGCTCGCGCCGGGCCGCGAGCTCGGCGGGGTCGACCTGGAGGTCGATGCGATCCGCCTCCGCGTCGATGGAGATCCGGTCGCCGGTCTCGACGAGCCCGATGGGTCCCCCGTCCTGTGCCTCGGGGCTGACGTGTCCGACGATGAAGCCGTGGGATCCGCCCGAGAATCGCCCGTCCGTGATCAGCGCGACCTGGTCGGCCAGCCCGGCACCGACGATCGCCGACGTGGGTGTCAGCATCTCGGGCATTCCGGGTCCCGCCTTCGGGCCTTCGAATCGGATCACCACGACGCTCCCGGGTCGGATCTCGCCGCGTTCGAGCGCCTCGAGCATCGCCTCCTCGCGCTCGAAGACCTGAGCGGGGCCCTCGAAACGCAGGCCCTCCTTGCCGGTGATCTTCGCCACCGCGCCGTCGGGAGCGAGGGTCCCGCGCAGGATGCGGATGTGGCCGCGCGGGAGCAGGGGCTGGTCGAAGGGGCAGACGATCTCCTGGGACTCTCCGAGTGCGGGCAGCGCTTCGAGGTTCTCCGCCAGGGTGTGTCCCGTCACGGTCATGCAGTCGCCGTGCAGCACGCCGTGTTCGAGCAGGCGCTTCAGCACCGCGGGCGTGCCACCCTCCTCGTCGAGATCCTCCATCCAGAAGCGGCCACTGGGCTTGAGGTCGGCGAGCAGGGGTACGCGTCGCCCGATCTCCCGGAAGTCGTCCAGGACGAGGGGCACCTCGGCGGCCCGGGCCATCGCGAGCAGGTGCAGCACGGCGTTCGTCGAGCCGCCGAGCGCCATCACCACCGCGATGGCGT
>JANQSB010000285.1 GCA_028284295.1 Myxococcota bacterium
ACGCCAGCGGGCGCGCCTGGGGCGCGACCGTCGACGTCGTCTCGATGCTCCTCTACATCGCCTTCCCGGTCGCCTGGGGGCTGACGCGCTGGACCCGCGCGAGCGAGCGCAGCTTCTGGCTCCTCTTCGGGGTGATCGCACTGGGGATGGCCGTCCCGCGCGCTCTGGGCGTGTTTCCGGTCTCCGGCAGCGCGGTCTATGCCGTGATCATCCCGGCGATCATCGTCCTCGAGACCCTCCTCTACCGGCGCCAGCCCGCGGGTTCGCGAAGCGGCGCGTATCTGCTGGGAGGGGGTGCCTGCTTCCTCCTGGCGCTCGTGATCTGGCGCCTCTCCCACAGCGGGGCGCCGCTCTGCGACCCGGGGTCACTCGTCCAGGGGCACGCCATCTGGCACCTGCTGTGTGCCGGCGCCACCTTCTTCATCTTCCTGGGCTACGCGAGCGAGGCCGACGAGGGCTGAGGCCCCGGGGAAACCCGCAGCCGGGCCGCAATCTCCTGCCCCAAGTGCGCCGCTTCGTGCCAGAATGCGGCAGTGGGCGCCCACCCGGTTCGCACGGGCGGGCGCGGGCATGCACCGGCTCTCGTTCTCGAATGCAGGGGGATCTCTCGATGGGCTCGCACTCCAGCTCCAGTCGCCGACTGCGCGGCACCGCTCTCGCGACCGCGCTCGCGGCCGTCCTGTTCTTCGGCTTCCACTGCCCGGGCGGCGACTCTCCGCTCGCCGAGGTGGGCGTCTGCAAGGTCGACATCACGCCGATCAGCCCGAACCTCGCTTCCGAGTACGAGGCCACCTTCGGCGGGACGGCGGTCGTCAACCACACCGATCCGATCTTCCTCGCCGGCTTCGGGAACAACCGCGAGGCCACGGGCTACAACGACCGCCTCTGGGCCCGCGGCATCGTCGTCGACGGCCACGGCGGGCGTGTCGCGATCGTCGCCCTCGACCTGGTCGGCTACTTCAACAACGAGATCCAGACCATCCGGGCGCTGGTCGATCCGGCTTCGGCGATCGACTACCTGGTGGTCCACAGCACCCATCAGCACGAGGGCCCGGACACCCTGGGAATCTGGGGACCCGACGAGCTGACCAGCGGGGTCGACCCCGCCTATCTCGACTTCGTCAACCAGTCCGTGGCGGATTGCGTGGACGACGCCGTCGCCAACATGCAGCCGGCGCGGCTGAAGTTCGCCACCACCGACTCGGACGGACTGTCCCTCGGCATCGACGCCGAGGACGACGGCTTCGGCGTCGCGGACGGCAAGGTGCTGGTGGACGACGACCTCATCGCACCGGACACCGACGGCCGCATCGTGAACTCGAGGCTCGCGATCATGCAGGCCATCCGGGCGCGTCACCCTCGCACCGTTCTGGGCACCCTGGTGAACTTCGCGAGCCACCCCGAGAGCCTGGGCAGCAACAACACCCTGGTGACCTCGGACTTCCCCCACTACGCCCGGGAGGCCATCGAGGCCGACCAGGGTGGAACGGCCATCTGGGTGAGCGCCGACCTGGGCGTCCTGCAGGGGCCGCTCGACATCGACGTGCTCGATCCGGACACCAACCTGCCGGCAGTGCGCCGCACCTTCCGCTGGGCGCAGGTGCACGGCGAGCAGCTGGCCGAGCGGATCGTCGACGGCATCCCGCACGGGTTCGGCACCCGCTTCGCGTTCGTGGACTTCGCGACCACCCAGCCGGTTCCGGTCCCGCTGGCCAACCCCTTCTTCCGCTTCTTCATCGGCATCGGCGTACTGCCGAGCCTGCTGTTCACGGACGGGGTGCTGGACACCTCCGTCGGCTTCCCGTACCCGCCGCCCTTCGACATCATCCCGCAGGCCCTCGGCGAGGACCTCCAGACGGAGGTCGGTGCCTTCCGCATCAACCACGCCAGCTTCGCGGTGGTGCCCGGCGAGCTCGATCCGCAGATCGGCGAGGCCTATCGCGATCGCATGGTCGGTGCCGAGCACACCTTCATCATCGGCCTCGGCAACGACGAGATCGGCTACCAGCTGCCGGAAGAGAAGTGGGACGACTCCTGCCATGCGTGCGCACCGTTCATCCTGGGCGGCGTACCGCAGCTCTGCCCGCTGTTCCCGAACATCGACTGCAACACCGTGTTCCAGAACAACGTGGGTGCCGCGGTCGATCCTGCGATCTCCGGCGCGATGAACCCGCTGCTGGACGGGCTGCACGACTGAGACGGAACGCGCGGAGCGCATCGGTGCGGCTGCTGGCCGGGCTCGCCGCGGGGCTGGTCTGCGCGCTCGTCACCCAGGCGCACATCACGGCGGGCGCCCGTCCGCTGCGCGGGCTGGTGGCCGAGGCCGAGCTGGTGCTCCGGGTGCAGGTCACCGGGACGCAGGCGGTGCCCGCCCGCTCGACCGATGGTCCCAGCCGGGCCCGGCCGGAGGTTCGGGCCCGCGTGCTCGCGGTCCTGGAGGGCGCCTACGAGGCCCCGGAGATCCGCTTCGTCCAGCACGGCCACGGGGTCGCGCCCTTCGAGCCCGGTCGCGAGTACCTGGCCCTGCTCGTCCCCGTCTCGGGCAGCCGCGAGCTGGACGAGCTGGACGGGCCGTCCGGGCCGCGCTGGGTGTCGATCCAGGAGCACGACGAAGCCCATCCCCTGGACGAGGAGTCCGGCGGCGAGGCCCTGCTGGCTGCGACGCGCGCCTACGTGGCAGCATTCGGGACGCCGAGTCCCGAGGAACGACAGCGCCAGCTGCGCGCGGCCGGGCTCACGCTGCTCCGCTCGGGCAACGACCGGCTCGCCGCGCAGGCCGTGATGGATCTCGCGGTCTCGCCGGCCCCCGGCTGGCTGACGAAGGCCGAGCTGCCGACGGCGACCGAGGTGCTCGATGCCCCGAACACCTCCATGGGCGTGCGCGCCGGCCTGCTGCACGAGCTCGAGCGCCGGCAGCTGCTGGACGGCCTGCCCCGCTGGCTCGACTGGCTCTCGGATGCCACGCCTTCCCGCGATCGCGTCACCGCCATCCGGGCTGCCGGCCGCGACAGCCGGCCCCCGATCCGGAAACGACTGGAGGCACTGGTCACGGACCCGGACGAGCACGTGGCGGCCGCGGCGGCGGCCGCACTGGGCCGCCCGGGTGACGCGACCGGCGTCCCGCCCCTGGTGGCGGCGCTTCAGAGCCCCTCCGCCCGCGTCCGCCAGGCGGCCGTCCGGGGTCTGGGTCGGACGGGGACCCCGCAAGCGGCCGCCGCCCTCGAGCAGGCGGGCGAGCAGCACCCCGACCGCTCCACCCGTCGCCTGGCCCGGGCCGAGGCCGCCAAGCTCCGCGCGGCCTCGCGCTAGAGCGCCCGCCCTACTCCGCCCCGTCCGGCGCGCTCTCCCCGTCCGAAGAGTTCGCCGAATCGTCCGGGGGCTTCTCCCCGGTCTCCGCTTCGGTCTTCTCGCGGGGCTCGCGGGGCCAGCGGGGCGGGAACTGGTTGCGCAGCAGGAGGTCGACGGCGCGCTCGAGGTTGCGGTCCAGGTGGGCGCCGGGCTCTTCGGGGGTCTTCGCGACGCCCTCGATGGCACCGTGCCAGACGAGCAGGTTGCGCGAGCGGTCGACGACGTCGACGACGAGGGTGCCCCGCGTGTAGCTGTCGTAGCGAACCTCGCGGATGTCGACGCGCAGCCAGCGGACATGGCCCGGTCGGCTGCTGCCGTGGATCTCCTCGCGAGCCACGTAGTAGTAGCGGAAGATCAGGTCGGCCCCATCGGACGGCACTTCCTCCATGCCCTTGCGCTCGAGGATGCGTCGGATGCGGGCCTGGGTGCGCTCGTCCACCCAGCCCGCCTCGGCCAGCTCGGCGACGTGAGGGGCGTCGCCCGCGACCGGTCGAGCGCGCTCGATCGCGAAGCTGTGGTAGCTCGCGAAGTCGGTCCCGGGCTCGTAGTCGACCTTCGAGCTCATGTAGGTGCAGCTGGACGCGGCGAAGAGCGCAGCGGAGAGCAGCAGCCGGACGAGCGGGGGCATACCTGCGAGCCTGCGAGACCCGGGGCGTCGGCGCCAGTCCGGGACGCGGCGCGTGCGGCTGGCTCTCGCGGCCGGGACGCGCGACCCTCCTCGGGA
>JANQSB010000290.1 GCA_028284295.1 Myxococcota bacterium
AAGACCGGGTCGCCGTGGTCCTGGAGATGCAGGGGTCCGGGTTCCGGCGTCTCGTCGTCGCCGGCGCCGGTCGGGCCGGGCAGCTCGAGATCCTGGTGCACGACGACGCCGTTGTGTCGCACCGTCATGCGCGCCGGCTCGCTCCGCCCGCCTTCGGCGTCGAAGCGCGCCGCCCGGAAGTCGATGTCGTAGGTCTGCCACGCGAGCGGTGGGAAGGCCATGTTGACGCGCGGCTTCGCGACCTTGTAGACGCCGCCCGCCTCGTTCCACTCGCCGCTCAGGCCGAACGAATCGAGGATCTGGACCTCGTAGCGGTTCTGGACGTAGACCCCGCTGTTGCCTCGGGCCTGCCCCGCGGCGCTCGGCATGAAGGGCGTCCGGAACTCGACGTGGATGCGAGCGTCCCCGAACGACTCCCGGCTGGTGGCGCCGGGCATCAGGAGGCCGCGGGAGTCGACCTGGCCCCGAACGGCATCGAGGCTTCCGTCGAAGACCACGCGCGCGCCCGGCGGCGGCCTCGCACCCAGGGTCGGGCTCGCGCGCTCCACGCGACGGAGCTCGCGCCCCTGCTTCACGAGCACGCCGCCCTCGATGCGCGTGCCGTCGGTGAAGACGACGGGACCCTCGGGCTGGTCGCGCTCGCCCTCGCTCTCGCTGCGACCGCGGCCGCCTCCGTCCACACCGGGCAGGCCCCCGACGTAGTGAACGACCCGGAAGGAGCCACCGCCGAGCGCGATCACCTGGGACCCCGCGCCCTCCCCCGCGTACTCGCCCTGGATCGCGAAGTCCGGACCGGCCTCCGCGGGCTCGAGCCACGCCGGGTAGATGTCGCAGCCCAGTGCCAGCCCGGCGATCGCCGCCAGGGCCGACCCCATCCGCCTCATCGTGCACCTCCCGCGTTCAGCGTAACCCAGGCCTCGGTGGACCAGAGGGCGTCGCCGTCCTCGCTCCGGAGCTCTCCGCGATCGAGACGCAGGTGGACGACCCGACCGGGAGTGAGCTCGGACAGCGCCAGCACCACCTTCCGGCGATCCGCGGACCAGCCCACCTCGGTGGGCACGAGACTCCGGAGGTCGAGCTTGGGGCCGCCGTACTCTGCCGTCGGCTCGTAGCGCCAGTCCTCGACCTCGAAGGCACCGGCCCCGTCGGCGACGCCGGCGGCAACGGGCTCGGTGAACTCGATCTCGAGTCCCGCGTCGTCGGCGCGGACGGCCAGCATCTCGAAGGTGGCGCGACCGTTCCACGAGAGCCGCTCGAGACCGAAGCGCTGCTTGTCGACCTGGCCCCAGTTCCCGTCGCTTCCGATGCCCCCCAGATAGAGGCGACCGTCGGGACCCCACGCCAGCCGGTTGACTCCCGCCTCGAATCCCTGGGAGAAGCGGAAGACGGCACCCTGCAGCACACCCTCCCGCTCCTCGACGAAGATCCGCTTGAGACCTCCATGGGTGACGTCCGCGAGCAGCAGCTGGCCGCGGTACGGGCCGACGTCGAGGGCGACGGGCTGGCTCGGAGAGTTGCCGATCTCGCCCTGGGGCAGCCAGACCACCGGCGGCGTGACGGGCAGCCCGGCGACGGCCTCGCCCCCCACGGCGCGGGAGCCGAAGAAGACGCTTCGGCTCCCGTCCGGGTCGAGTGCCAGGAGCTTGCTCGAGGGAAGCCAGTCGCCCTGGTTGTCGCTCACGTAGAGCCGGCCGCCCGGCCCGAAGCCGAGCCCGTTCGGCGTGCGCAGGCCGTGGGCGGGAAAGCTCACCCGGCCGTCGTCGCGCGCGATGCGCACGACGCGACCCCGATCGGACGCCTGATCGGGAGAGGACGCGCCGCCCGGCAGGATCGCGGTCGCGAGCGCGCCGTAGAAGGCCCCGTCGCGGTAGGCCAGGCCGAAGGCGAACTCGTGGAAGTTCGCGGTCGCCGTCCAGTCCTGGGAGACGCAGCGGTACTCGTCGATGATCCCGTCGTCGTCGAGGTCGATCAGACGGGTGAGCTCCGGCTTCTGCAGCACGTAGATCTCGTCGTCCACCACCCGCAGGCCGAGGGGCTCTGCCAGACCCGCGGCGATGCGCGTGACCCGCAGCGGCGCTTGGGCCTCGCCTTCCTCTGCGAGCTCCGACAGGCCTTCCACCCGGTAGACCCCGCCGTGCGGGTCCCAGCTCGCCAGCACGAGGGAGCCGTCCGCGAGGAAGTCGAGCCCGCCCACGCGGGGCGCGAACCCTTCCGGTCGCACCGTGTCCAGGTCGAAGCTCGGGTGGACGCCGGGCACCGGCAGCCCGTCTCCCGGCGCGTTTCGCGGCGAGCGCTCGCGCAGCCAGCCCGAGATCGCCTCGCCCCAGCCCGAGAAGAAGCCCCGGGAAGGCAGGGGTGCGGACTCGGGTGCGGCGCCCCCCTCGAGCGAGAGGATCCACTCGACCATGAGCCGGGCGTCGGCGCGCTCGAGCTCCGGATGCGGCGTCATCGCCGCGTCCCCCCAGACGCCGCGGCCCCCGTCGATGATCCGGGTCGCGAGATCGCCGACGCGGTCCGGGCCTGCGTCGTCGATTCCCGCGTAGCGTGCCGAGACGTCGCGAAACGCAGGGCCCGTGGTGCCGCGCTCGATGCCGTGGCACACCAGACAGTCGGCCTGCTCGACCAGCGCCCGCCCCGGTGGTCCTTGCGGAAGCTCCGGGTCCGGTGGCGGTACCGTCGGCGGGTCGCGCAGCCACAGGCGAAGACGGGTCTCGCCGCTGTCGCGAA
>JANQSB010000297.1 GCA_028284295.1 Myxococcota bacterium
ACACCCGGAACCGTGCCGTGGATGCCGGCACCCAGGACCTCGGTGGTGTTGCCGAGGCCATCCCGGATCACCAGCTCCGCGACGCCGCTGACGATCACCTGCCAGGCACGGAGCGTCGGCGGGCCTCCCTTGCCGGCGCCCGTGCCGCCGCTGCCTCCGCCTCCCGGCGCGTCGCGCAGCCACGCGAGCACCTGCTCCTGGACGGGCAGGTAGCTCATCAGCCCGTTGTGCTCGACGGCGTCGTCCGCCCGGGCGCTAGCGGCGTTGAAGATCTGGACTTCGGCGCTGGGCGCGTTCAGGTCCGTGGCGATGCCGCGGCGCTCGGCGCTCACCAGGGGCACCGTGCCGTCGCCGTAGGTGAGCACCGGCTCCAGGGTCGGGATCGTGGTGCAGACGGTTCCGAAGAGCGTGCACTCGGTGCGGAAGGTGGCGCGCACGCCGCCGATGGTGTTGCGACCGAACTGTCGGCCCATGACGTGGTGGTACTCGACGTCGCCGGGGTCGGCGCGCCAGTCGTCCTGTCCACCCTGGTGGAAGGCGTCGCCGTTGCTGCCCGGTCGGAAGCCGGGACGCCCGTAGGCGATGTCCACGTACGCGATCAGCTGGTCGTAGTCGAAGGACGTGAAGGTGCCGTCGAGGTTCACGTCGCGGTCCACCTCGACGAACACCTCCTCGGCGTCGCCCGCCGCGAGCAGCTCCTGGGCGAGGTCGAAGTAGGCGCGGGACGGCAGCAGCTGATGGGGCCCGGGCATCGAGCCGAGCACGTCCTGGAAGGCCGACTTCAGGAAGGGGGCTTCGTGGAGGAAGTCGCCGGTCTCGAACACGTAGACGAGCTTCGGGGCGCCCAGGAAGGGGCCGCCGATGGTGACGAGCTCGTCGATCTCGAGATCGTCGGCGGTGTCGAGCAGGTAGCGGCGCGAGAGCAGGCTCCCCATGCTGTGGGCGACGATCGTGAGCTCGGCGGTCGGATGGAACTGCCGCACGCAGCCCACGTAGTCGGCGAGAAGCGCGGCGTTCTCGGCGTTGCTGCGGCGCCAGTCGTAGGGGAAGACGAAGAGGTCGGGTCGCGTCGAGCCGTCGTCCTGGGACAGGTCGCAGCCCGCGGTGGTGAGCCGCTCGGGCAGGAAGAGCCCGGACTGCGACAGCACGTAGGGGACGTAGCCCGACGCCTCGAGCTTCTCGAGGAAGGGCCCGTAGATGGGCAGGACCCCCCCGACGTAGCGGAGCGCGTCGCTGGCCCGGATCTCGAAGGCAGACTGGCCGGCGTCCTCCGGGAAGAGCGAGAGCTGGCGGATCCGGCTCGGCAGGGCGGTGAACCAGAAGGTGGTCTGGACGTCGTCGGAGAGGACGCTTCCCGCGACACCGGGCACGAACACCACGGGTGCGAGCTCCGGCGGCTCCTCGAACTCGAAGCGCACGACGATGCCCTCGGAGTCCGTGTCGTCGCCAGCCGGGCAGGTCTCGTAGGTGGCGCACGAGTAGCTGGCGGAGAGCTGTCCGCTGACCGAGAAGCCCGGCGGCTCTGCGATCGCCGTCTGGACCAGGGTGCCGTTGGTCGGGATCTGCACGCCCGGCAGCGACAGCTGCAGGCTGGCGCCCCCCGACCGCGACAGCTCGACGCGCACCAGGGTGGGGGTGTCGACGGCGAACTGCACGGCGAACTCGGCGCTGGCGTCGGCCTGCAGGTCCGTGAGGCCCTCGCACTCGCGGATCTCGAAGTACAGGCGGGCGACGGCGCTGGCCGAGAGCTGGAACTCCGAGACGTCCGGGACCGCCTCCGGTGGATAGGAGGGCTGCTCCAGGCCCGCGCCGCCACTCGCCAGGGTGGCACCGCAGGGCGGGAAATCGAAGGTGCGGCACACCTGTCCGCTCCCGGCGCTGCCGGGTCGCGTGGCCTGGTCGGTGGGGCAGCTCAAGGTCACCTCGTCCGACTGGGCGCTCGCCGTCCCGGAGCCGTCCACCGTGAACGAGGTGACGGTGACCGTGGCCCCGGCGCCCGCCGGCGCGAGGATCGCGACCAGGGTCAGGAGGAGCGCCAGGGCGCGGGGCGCGGGCATGCGCGGGTCTCCGTCTGGATCGCGGGAAGCATGAGCGGAGGCGCTCTCGCCGACCATCGCCCGATCGGGCGATGCCGCTGACGCACGCCTTCGGGCAGCATCGAGCCCCGTGGGAGAAGCCGCCTATGATCGGGCCGTGAGCCGCATCCTCCTGGTGGAAGACGAGCCGCGGACGCGGGAGCGCATGGCGCGCGCCCTCGAGGAGGCCCCGGACGTGACGCTGGTGGGCGTCGCCGGGGATCTCGCCGCCGGTCGCGAGGCCTTCGATCGACTGCGACCCGAGGTGCTGCTCACCGACCTGGGCCTGCCCGACGGCTCCGGGCTCGAGCTGATCGCCCACGCGCGCACTGCCATGCCCGACGCCCAGGTCATGGTGGTGACCGTCTTCGGCGACGAGCGCAACGTGATCGCCGCCATCGAGGCGGGGGCTGCAGGCTATCTCCTCAAGGACGGCACCCCGGACGAGATCGCTGCCGCGGTGAGCGAGCTGCAGGCCGGCGGGTCGCCCATCAGTCCCTCGATCGCGCGGCACCTGCTGCGTCGCTTCCAGCAGCCCGAAGGCGATGGAGTCGCCGAAGAGAGCGACCCGGGTTTGTCGGCGCGCGAGCGGGAGGTGCTCGACCTGGTGGCGCGTGGCTTCTCGTCGCCCGAGATCGCGAAGCTCCTCGAGCTGTCCCCCCACACCGTGAAGACCCACGTGCGGCACATCTACGAGAAGCTGGAGGTGAGCTCCCGGGGCGAGGCCGTCTACCAGGCCGCGCGCCGGGGGCTGATCGAGATCGACGACTGAACGAAGGAGCGCGGCGCGGCGCCCGCGGTCGTCAGGCCGGAACGAAGAGCGAGACCACGGTGCCCGCAGGCTCCGCCGGTCGCAGCTCGAGGGTGCCGCCGAGCGCCCCCGCGCGCTTGCGCATGTTCTCGACGCCGCGTCCCGTCGCGCGGGTGTCATCGCCGCGGGCGCCCCGGCCGTCGTCCTCGATCTCCACCCGCACTCCGTCCCCTTCCGCCCGCGCGCGCACCGTGACGCGCGATGCGTTCGCGTGCTTCAGCACGTTGGTGAGCGCCTCCTGGGCGATGCGCAGCACGTGCAGGAAGTCGCCGGGGCCGAGGCGCGGCAGCTCGGGCAGGCGCTCGACCTGCCACGAGAGAGAGATCCCCTGGCGGCGGAGGGACGGCTCGAGGCGTTCGCGTACGGTCGCCAGGAGTCCCGGCAGGTCCTCGACCAGCGGATCGAGGGAGTCGACGAGCAGGCGCATCTCGTCGAGGGACGCGCGCAGCGCGCTCGCCACCTCGTCGCTCGCGGCGTTGCCGGTCTCGACCATCGACAGCGTCTCGACCAGGCGACCGCCGAGGCCGTCGTGCATCTCGCGCATCATCCGCTCGCGCTCGCCGGCCAGCACGCGTTCGCGCTCGAGGTCCCGCAGCCGCGCGAACTGGGCCTCGAGCTCTTCGTGCTTCTCGCGCACCCGCCCCTCGAGCTCCTCGTTTTGTCGCTCGGCACGGCGGAAGGTGCGGACGAAGCGCAGGGTCACCAGGCTTCCGAAGGCCAGGAAGAAGGTGGGCGCGCCCAGGGCGCTCAGGTAGCGGGGCGCGCCCTCGCGCTCGCCGAACTGGATCGCCGTATCGTGGACGCCGATCGCGAGCAGCAGCAGGGCCGCGGCGGCGAAGATCGCGAGGTCGGCGCGCTGGCTGCGCCACAGGTGCAGGGCGATCAGACCCAGTGCGTAGAGCCCGATGGCGAGGCTGGGCAGGTGCAGGGCCGTGAGCGTTGGCAGGAAGACCCCGGCCGGCACGAACGCGGCGATCGCGGTGACGAGTACCGCCCAGGCCGCGAGGCCGCGCTCGCCGCGCGGCCGGTCCACACCCGCCAGCCGGTGGGCGAAGAGCGCGAAGCACAGCGGAGACATGGCGACCGCCCACTGGATCAGCCGGGCCCAGGGCATGGTGGGCAGGGGGATGTCGCGCACGTGCAGGTTCAGGTCCGCGAAGGTCGAGCAGGCAATCGACGCCGCGAAGAAGGCGTAGAGCGTGTCGCGGGAGGCGAGCCAGAAGGCGGCGGCGAGCACCGCGAGCACGGCACCGAGGACGCTGGTGGCCCGGGGGAGCGTCTGCCGGGCGAAGAGACCCGCCTCGTAGACGGGCGCCAGCAGGGCGTCCGGCCCGACCTCCACGGGGCCCAGCCAGCCGAAGAAGTGGGGTGCGGTCGCGACCCGCACGCGCAGCTCGTTGGGGCCGGGCCGGACGAGCCGCTCGGGGACGCGGAAGTAGAGGGGCGTGTGGAAGTTCTGGGCGATCGGCGGGTCGAAGCGACCGCCATGGCCCAGGGGCACCCGGTTCCAGACGACCTCGGCGTTCATG
>JANQSB010000310.1 GCA_028284295.1 Myxococcota bacterium
GAACAGGGGCTCGTCGACCCGGAAGGGTCCCGCGCCGCGGCCCGGCGACAGCGAGGCCAGTCGCGCGTACTCGTCACCCGAGAGGAAGGGCTCCAGCACCATGGCGAAGCTCGCGTCCGTGGCGACCCGCACCGCCAGGAACTCGCCGCCGAACCAGTAGCCCCAGAAGAGCTTCTGGAAGCCGGCCCAGAAGAAGCCGATCGGGACGACGAAGCGAAGCGCCTGGACCGACGCGCGCGCGTCCTCGTCCCGGCCGGGAAGCAGGCAGAAGCCCATCGCCACGATGCCGACGTACTGGTGGTTGGCGTTCTCCGGAAAGACCGAAGCCAGGTCGGCGACCATCGCCAGCAGGGCGATGCTGCCCGCGGTCCGCTCCCACCGCGGCCACTGGCCCGCCAGGGCGCAGACGCTCAGGCAGCCCGCGATGGCGAGGTGCAGGGGCAGGTCGCCCCGGTAGGCGGGATAGTGGAGCGCGTGCCACGACTCGGCGGCCACCAGCAGCAGCAGGAAGCGCTGGAAGGAGCGCCGCTTCGACGCGGCCACCGCCGGCGGCTCGTCGCCCGTGCACGCGAGCAGACGCTCGGCCCACGACCGGCCGTGGGTGGCAGCCCCCTCTTGTACCCCCTCTCTCCCACCCCCCATCCGGCGCAGGATAGCGACCGCGGGCCGGCGCCGGACTCTCCGCTAGATGGAGAGCACCGTGCGAATGCCGCGTCCCGCGCGCAGATCGTCGAGGGCGTCGTTCACGCGGTCCAGGGGCAGGCGGTTGCTGATCAGGGTCTCGAGGTCGAGCGATCCGTTCTGCCACAGGGAGAGCAGTCGCGGGATCTCGAGCAGGCTGTTGGAGCTGCCGAGCAGGCAGCCCAGCAGCTTCTTCTCGGAGACGGCGAAGAGCACGGCCGGTGCGATCTCGATCTTCTGGTCGATGGGTGGCGCGCCCACGCAGACCGTCGTCCCGCCTTGCCGGGTGGCATTGATGCCGACGTTGATCAGCGCCGCCGCGCCCGCACACTCGAACGCGTAGTCGACGCCGCGACCGCCCGTGAGCTCGTGGCAGGCGGCGACCACGTCGTCGCTCCCGGGGTCGACGACGTCCGTGGCCCCGAGCTGCTGGGCGATCCCGCGTCGCTCGACGAGCGGGTCCGAGACGATGATGCGGGCGGCGCCCGCGATGCGGGCACCCTGGACCGCGGAGATGCCGATGCCGCCCAGGCCCATGATGAGGACGGTCGCGCCCTCCTCGACCCGGGCGGTGTTGAGCACTGCGCCGGCTCCGGTCTGCACCGCGCAGCCCACCACGCAGGCGATCTCCAGGGGGACGTCCTCGGGAATCCTGATCGCACCGGTCTCGGTGGTCAGCACGTACTCGGCGAAGGCCGCGACGCCCACCCCGCGCTTGACCGGCTCGCCGTTTCGCGAGAGGGGCGTCGAGCCGTCGGGCATGCTGTTGCCGAAGAGGGCCGCCGTATTGACGCAGGTCCCGGGCTCGCCGCGGATGCAGCCGTAGCAGCGGCCGCAGGGCGGGGCCGGCGTGAGCACCACGGGGTCGCCCGGCGCCAGCATCGTGACGCCGGGCCCGACGGCATCCACGGTGCCCGTGGCCTCGTGGCCCAGGACGATCGGCGGCTCGGCGGGAAAGCTGCCGTCCACCACGCTGAGGTCGGAGTGGCAGACCCCGCAGTGCGCGACGGCGACCCGCACCTGACCGGGCCCGGGGTCCGCGATGTCCACGTCCTTCGCGATGACGAGGGGCTGACCGGTCTCTTCCAGGACGGCGGCGCGCATGCTGGCTCCTCCTGTTGGGCTCGCAGTGATGTCCGTCGGAGCGGCGGCTCGTACGGATAGTCTAGAGTGCCCGGTCGGGACGAAAGAGGGGAGGGCAGGGCCGTGTCCGTGGAATCCGGTTCAGGAAGCGAGCGAGCCATCGACCCCGATGCGCTGCGCGACATGGCGCGGAAGGTCTTCGGTGCCTTCGGCGGTGCCGTGACCTCGGCGATGATCTACCTGGGCGACGCGCTCGGGCTGTACCGGGCGATGGCCGGAGGCGAGCCGGTCACGAGTGCCGAGCTGGCAGACCGGACCGGTCTCTCCGAGCGCTGGCTGCGCGAATGGATCCAGCAGCAGGGGGCGGCCGGCGTGCTCGAGTACCGGGGGGACGATCGCTTCGCGCTCACCGCCGAGGGCGAGGCCGTGCTGGCTGACGAGTCCCACCCGGCCTTCGGCGCCGGCTTCTTCTCGCACTTCCCACAGACCATGGCCGTCGCCGAGAGGCTGCCCGAGGCGTTCCAGTCCGGGCTGGGCCTTCCCTACGACGTGTTCGGGGCCGAGGGGGCCGCGGGCATCGAGCGAGGCTTCGCACCCTGGTTCCGCAGCCTGCTGGTGCCGATGGCCCTGCCCCGGGTGGACGGGGTGGTCGCCCGTCTCGAGGCCGGTCTCGAGGTGGCGGACGTCGGCTGCGGCACGGGCGTGGCGATGATCGAGATGGGCCGGGCCTTTCCGAAGTCGACCTTCCACGGCTACGAGCTCTCGCGCCACGCCATCGAACGGGGACGCGCCAACGCCGCCGAGGCCGGCCTCTCGAACGTCGCCTTCCACCACGTGGACGAGGAGCCGCTGCCCGACGACGGCCGCTTCGGCTTCGTGACGACATTCGACTGCCTGCACGACATGACCGACCCGGCGGGGGCCGTCGCCGGCATCCGCCGCGCCATCGCCGACGACGGCTGCTGGCTGGTCGCCGACATCAAGTGCCACGCGAGCTACGAGGAGAACGTCGCCCAGAACCCCATGGCCGCCATGATGTACGGCACCTCGGTGATGACCTGCATGTCCTCCGCGCTCTCCGAGGAGGGCGGGGCCGGTCTGGGAACCCTGGGGCTGCATCCGGGCCTGCTCGAGCAGATGGCCCGGGAAGCGGGCTTCCGCGAGGTCGAGAGCCTCGAGCTCGACCACCCGGTGAACGCGTTCTACGTGGTGCGGCCCTAGGTCCCAGGTCTCCGGCACCCGGCGTCGGGGTCTCCCCGGGAGACCGGCATGGGCTAGCTTGCCGTCATGATCCGGCTCTGCGTGGTGGTGTTCGTGCTTGCCGCGACGCTCGCCTCGACGGCGGCGGCGATCGACGACCCGCCGATCCTCGTCGACTTCCAGGTCGTGACCCCGACCGTGGACTCGCAGCTCGCTCCCGACACCGTGAGCCTGTCGGCTCAGCTGACCGACACCGCCCCGGGGCTCTGCACGGACACCTGCGACGATCGGGGCGGACCTTCCCAGGTCCAGCTCGTGCATCCGGCAACGGGCCAGCGACGGCATGGGCACTGGGTCCTCGACTCCGGCGACACCTACAAGGCGGACATCGAGCTCGACACCACCAGTGCCGGTGGCTCGTGGCAGGTCGAGGCGCTGTGGCTCGCCGACCTCTCCGGCAACCGGCAGCTGATCACGACCTCGGATCTCGGGGCTTCGGGCTTCGATACCGACATCCAGAACGACTCGGCGGGCGGCGACGCAGCGCCGCCGGCGCTCACGGACGTCCAGCTGAGCTCGACGAACCTGGATGCGACCGCGGGCGCGGTCCTCGACGTCACCATCGTGGCCAGCGATGCGGGCAGCGGTGTGTGCGCCCTGGGGTGCGGGGTGAGCGGCGGTCCCTCGCAGATCCGATACCGGCACGCGGCGACGGGACAGGTCCGGGACGGGTTGCTGGTCCCGGACGCCCCGGACTTCCTGGCGCAGGTCGACTTCCCGGCGGGCAGCGCTGCGGGGACCTGGGAAGTCGACTCGCTCCAGCTCGTCGACCTTGCGGGCAACCGGGCCGTCTTCGACGCCTCCGATCTCGCCGCCCTGGGCTTCACGAGCGACGTCACCGTCACGAGCGCGAGCGCCGACGAGGATCCTCCGGCCCTCGTCGATCTCCCGAGCTTCGTCCCCGACCCGATCGACACGACCGCTTCGGGCCTCACCGCCACGCTCAGCGCGAACCTGACGGACGAGGGCACCGGCATCTGCACCGACGTCTGCTCGGACTTCGGCAGCGCGACCCAGGTCCGTTTCCGCCGCGCGGGAAGCGACCACTTCCGCTTCGGCCTGCTGGATCTCGTCGGCGGAAACCCCTCGGATGGAAGCTTCGAGGCGATGGTCCAGATCCCGCTCTCGACGACGCCGGGAGTCTGGCAGCCGGAGCTCGTGCTGCTCGCCGACGAGGCGGGCAATCGCGTCTTCGTCCCCGAGCCCGGTGCCCGGGCCGGGGCCAAGCTGGCACTGGCCGCCCTCCTCGCGCTGATCAGCTCGGCGAGGGGAAGAGCCCGCTCAAGGCGATGATGAAGTTGATGGCGAGGTAGGGCTGGCGGTTGTCGTGCGAGGGGGCGCTGGACGATGCGCCTACCGTCGTCGGAATCGTCGCCAGGCTCGTCGAGTCGATTCCCGGTCCGGAAGGGCCGCCCGCCAGCTCGTGGGTGTGGCCTTCGACGTCCCCCGAGAGGCCCGTCGTGATCGTGTGCGGGAGGGTCTCGATGCCTCCCCGTGCTCCGATCTGGTACGACGAGAGGCCGGGGCCGTTCCCGAAGTGGATCGGAACGCGTCCGCGAAGGTCGGGCAGGGCGAAGGTGACCTCTCCGTCGCCCCCGTAGATCGTGCCCAGGAGGGAGAAGAGGGCGGTGAACTGGGAGATCGGCAACAGCTGACCGTCGCACATCGCCCAGCCCCGGGGTGCGAAGTTGAAGCCCACCATCCGGATCTCACCGATGAACGGCTCGGACATGACTCAGCACTCCTCCACGGAAACGAGCAGTCGTGCCTGCCGTTTCGTCTCGATCGCATAGGTACCGGCGCGCAGCTTCGGACCGGGACCGGGGTCCGCGCGCAGGACGATCGGGCTTCGAACGCCGCCTTCCGAGAGGAAGAGCTCGAGGCGGGATCGACCGCTCCATGGCACGAAGTGGGTGGTCTGGCGTCCCGCGCTGGGGACGCGGCCTCCCCGGTGTCCCCAGACGATCACGTCCGCCTGCGGGTAGCCGACCTCGAGCGCAATCGGTCCGGAGGGCTCGCGCCCCTCGAGGCCCTGGACCGAGAGCCGCAGCGAGTCCACGGGCAAGCCCGCATCCGTTCCCGGCAGCTCGGCCGCATCGACCCAGCGCTCGCCGAGGGCGAACGCGACCCGCGGCGACTTCTCGCCGAGTAGCGCGGCCCGGGCGAGGGCCGGTGCCAGCGTGAGTCCGGCGGCACCGAAGGCCGTGAGCCCGAGGAAGTGGCGTCGACGCATCGTGCGCACGGTAGCTCACGAAGGCGGGGGCGCCTTGCACCGCTCGGATCCCGCCCACCGCGAACACGGGGTGCTGTCGGCTACAGATAGCTGAGCCACCAGTCGCTGCGACGTTGCTTCACGCCGGCGAACCAACGGCACGCCGGGTAGAGGGCGAGCACGACCCCGATCCACACGGCGTAGACGACGCCGAGATGGAAGCCCGCGTCCGGACCCTTGAAGATGGGATGGAATCCGTCCCACAGCGTCGCGAGCGGACCTCCCACCCAGGCCGTCGCCGCGATGGCAGCCGCGTGGATCAGGTACACGTGCAGCACGTAGTAGAGCAGCGGCACCCGCCCCACCGTCACCAGGGCGCGGCCGACGGGGCGCTGCAGAAGGCCCGAGGTGCGCTCGAGCAGGGCCAACACGACGAAGGAGGGGCCGAGCGTCATCAGCAGGTAGAGCAGGGAGGGCGGGTACTTCTCGCAGTTGAGGAACGACAGCACCGTCGCGAGGGCGCCGGGCTGGGGAGCCCACGGGGCCGGGTCGCCGTAGACACCGAGCGCCCGAAGCGCCACGAACGCCGCGGTCGTCGCCAGTCCGAGGCCGTAGAGCCAGCGCCGCCGGAGCGGGGCCGGCAGCCCCATGACCGGGCCGAACGCGAAGCCGACCGCGATGACGCCCACCCAGGGAATCAGCGCGTAGGCGGCGAAGGGCAGCAGCGGCGCGTCCATGGGGGCCAGCGGCCCGAAGCCGTGAACGAGGGTCCAGAGCCAGCCCAGGTGGCCGAAGTGCTCGGGCGACACCCCGTCGAGAGCGTTGTGTCCGAAGATCACTGCCAGGCCGATGGCGCCGACCCAGGCGACGGGCATCCGGACCAGGAGCGAGAGTGCGACCATCGACCAGCCGATCGCCCAGATCACCTGCATCGGCAGGAATCCGGGCAGGAGGTCGAAAGTCCAGCCGATTCGTACGACCGTCCATTCGAGGACGACCAGCCAGACGCCGCGGGTCCAGAGGAAGCGCCGCAGGTCGTCCGGCCGCTTGCGGCCGTAGAGGTAGGCCGAGGTTCCCGCGAGGAATACGAAGACGGGTGCGCAGAAGTGCGTCACCCAGCGCGTGAGGAAGAGGAGGGGCTCTTCGACGTCGCGCGGGTCCAGCCCGCTGCTCCCGAAGAAGTCGCGGGTGTGGTCGAGGGCCATGACCACCATGACGAGGCCCCGCAGCCAGTCGAGGGAGTCGATCCGCGGCCTCGCCCCGCAGGGTCGCTCGTTCGTTTCCATCGCGTGGGATCTCCGGGCAAAGCTCCCGGAAGCGCCGGGCCGCGGGCGGGAGATTGCCGGGTCCCGGTGGGGGAGTCCTTACCGAAGCCGGACCGCTCGCTGACCAGCGGTTCGAGTCGCCCGTGATGAATTGGCGGCGATGCCGCGATTTCACAACACAACGACGTCTCGATCGTGTAGAGGAGTATGGAGAAACGCCGTTCGAGCCTCGATCGGCCCCATCGGCCGGGCACGGATGTGTGTCACCCCTCGCCCCGAGCCCCGATCGAGAAGCCCGCGCCCGTCCCCGTCCACCCCCTGGAGCCCCCCATGTCGGATCCCCGCCTCCTCTCTCTTCTCCTCGCGCGCGAATCCGCCTCGAGATCTGCGCGTCGTCTGCACCTGTGCTGCGCAGGCCTTGCCATGGCCGCCGCGCTGCTGGCCGGCCCCGGGGCGCGGGCGGATGCGACGATGGGAGAGTGGGGCGCGGTGATCGGCTGGCCGCACATCGCCGTCTCCATGGCACTCCTGCCGAACGGCAA
The DNA here is from genome assembly GCA_028284295.1 of Myxococcota bacterium. Lineage (GTDB taxonomy): Bacteria > Myxococcota_A > UBA9160 > UBA9160 > UBA4427 > JAJDAN01. The sequence goes on from JANQSB010000310.1 coordinate 7,044, forward strand.
CGTGCTCACCTGGTCGGGCTCGGAGCGGACGACCTGGCCCTCCACCGAGCAGACCTACAGCGCCGTCTTCGACCCGCGCGACGAGAGCTTCGAAGAGCTCTTCCACGACGGGCACAACATGTTCTGCGCCCACCTGTCCATGACCGAGGACGGCCAGGTCTTCGTCAACGGGGGGCGCAACCAGACGAACAGCCCGTGGACGAGCCTGTTCGACTACCGCAACAACCAGTGGACGCAGATCGAGGACATGGCCACGGGCGGGCGCTGGTACCCGACGACCCTGGCCCTGCCGTCGGGCGAGATCATGACGAACATGGGGACGGCGTCGAACTTCCGGAATCCCGAGAAGTGGTCGCCCAGCCAGAGCTGGCAGGTGCTGAACGGCGTCGACTACAACGCCATGCGCACCACGCGCGACGGCACCAACGGTCAGCAGCGCTGGTGGGCGCTGCTGACGGTGGCGCCGAACGGCGAGGTCTTCCACTTCTGGGACAGCGACGAGAGCCACCTGATCGAAACCGACGGCGTCGGCAGCTTCCGCGACGCGAACGTCGTCTCCGACGATCCGAACCACGCGCCCGGCGTCTTCATCGCCTACGGGGACGGGCTGACCCTGGTGGTCGGGACCAACCAGGGAACCTGGGCGTCCGGGGCATCGGACCAGGCCTTCATCATCGACCTGAACGGCGCGCCGCAGATCACGGCGACCCAGCCGATGAACTTCCGACGCAAGTTCGTGAACCTCGTGACCCTGCCCACCGGCGAAGTCCTCGCGATCGGTGGCAACACCTCGGGCCAGGGCTTCAGCGACAACGGCACCGTCTACGAGGCCGAGATCTGGGACCCGGCAACGGGGCAATGGCGCGTCGTCGCGGCGATGGACGTTCCGCGCAACTACCACTCCACCGCCCAGCTGCTGACCGACGGTCGGGTGCTGGCGGCGGGCGGTGGCTATCAGTCGAACCAGGAGATCCCGGCCAACCACCAGGACGGCCAGATCTACTCGCCGCCCTATCTGTTCGCTCCGGGAGGCGGGCTCGCGACCCGGCCCGTCATCGCGTCGGCCCCCGGCATCCTGAGCCACGGCGACACGATGTCGGTGACCGCCACACCCGGCCTGAGCCGCTTCACGATGGTGCGCCTGGCATCGGTCACCCATGCGGTGAACACCGACACGCGCTTCCACGAAGTCGCGTTCACCGAAGACAGTCCCGGCGTCTACACGCTGTCGCCCACGGCCAACCCGAACCTGCTGCTCACGGGCTACTGGATGCTCTTCGGCATCGACGCAGCGGGAGTCCCCTCGGAGTCCCAGGTCGTGCGGGTGCAGCGGGCCATCACCGCGGGCCCCCACCGCTACGTCAAGCTGACCGCGCTCTCCGAGGTGAACGGCAACCCCTGGACCAGCGTGGCGGAGTTCGGTGTCTTCGATGCCAACGGCCTTCCCGTGTCGCAGAGCGGCTGGACGGCGACGGCGGACTCCGAGGAGCCCGACGGCACCGCCGCCCTGGCGATCGACGGCGATACCAGCACCTTCTGGCACACCGAGTGGCGCGCGATCGCGGGGGACGAGAACGATCCGCCGCACCCCCACGAGCTCGTGGTCGACCTCGGGCAGGGCTACCGGCTCTCGGGAATCTCCTACCTCGCCCGTCAGGACGGCCCGAATGGGCGCATCCTCGACTACGAGGTCTCGCTCAGCGGCGATGGGGTCAACTGGTCGGCCCCCGTAGCGAGCGGCCGCTTCGACAACCTGGCCGGCGACGGCGCGGCCTTCAGCTTCGACGTGACCGAGTCCGCCACCTACGCGATCGAGGGCGGTGTCTGGGCGGACTCGGGCAACAACGACTCCTTCTTCGTCCAGGTCGATGGCCTGCCCGCTGCCGGCTACCTGTGGGACACGCAGCAGAACACCAGCTACGCGAACGACTTCGTCAACGATCGCAACGGCGCCGCCCAGGTCCAGGTGACCCTCGACCCGGGTCTGCACACGGTGGTGGTCTACCTGCGCGAGGACGGTACGCGGCTCGACGACCTCCGCCTCGTGAACCTGGACGGGGGCAGCGCGCCGCCGGCCGTCGAGGCCGAGGACGCCACCCTCTTCGGTCGCTTCGAGATCGGGAGCGACGGTGCGGCGAGCGGCGGGCAGTACGTACACGTGCCGGACCAGGGCGGAGGCATCGCTCCGCTGGTGACGGCCCCCGGTTCCCAGCAGGTCCTGTTCGACTCCTCGTTCCCGCTCTCCGAGGTCGAGATCGTCGCGAAT
>JANQSB010000311.1 GCA_028284295.1 Myxococcota bacterium
TCGAGAGACTCCAGCTCGAACCTGCCGAGTTGATGCGCCGACTCCAGGTTGGACGCCATGACCGCGGCGGCAAGAGTAACACCCCGGTCCTGGCATCGACGACCCCGACTGCCCGCCCGGGAAGGTCTCCACGGAGTGCAGACCCCGGTGAGCACGAAGCGTTCGCCGGCTAGTACAGGACGACGGGGTCGTAGCGCGGGAGGGTCTGGAAGCGGAGGTCGGGGTGCCCGGCCTCCTTCTCGCGCAGGAACTCGAGGGTGGTCTCGCTGCCTGCGGCGAGGAAGCCCGCCGCTCGCAGGGAGCCGCGGAAGGGCCCTTCGATGGGACCGAAGAGCGCATCCCAGTGGATGGGGATGATGCGCGAGGGACTCGTCGCGTCGACGGTCTCCCTCCAATAGGTCTCGCGGTATTGCTCGGTCTGGGTCCCGAGGCCCCCCGTGCCCAGGAAGAGGACGTCGACGTCCGCATCGCTGAGTCCGCCCGGAACGAAGCCGGCACTTCCCTGGACGAGCAGCGAGCCGCGCGGGTGGCGGACCTCGACGGCGAGTGGCACCCCCACCTTGTAGTCGAAGGCGGGGACCGGCGGTACCAGGGGCTCGCGGATCTCCGGATCGCCGAGGGCCCGTTCGCGGAGAACGGGATCGGGGAACTCGAAGTGTCGGCTCTCGTGGATCACGACTTCGAAGGCACCGAAGCGAAGCCGCTCGCCGTCGCCGACGACGCGGATCTGCTCCTCCGGAAGTCCCCAGCCCCGGCCGATCTGCGCGGTGGCTTCCGAGCCCACGAGCAGGGCCCCGGTTCGCTTCGCAACCTCGGGGGAGTCCATCGCGTGGTCGTAGTGGGAGTGCACGGGGACCACCATCGCGGCCCGGGTCAGCTCGTTGTGCGCGAGTCCCCGCTCGATCGCATCGAGGTCCGGTGCGATCTCCCCGAAGAGCAGCTGGATGGGACCGGGCCGGGAGAACCAACCATCGATGACCAGCGTGGTCTCACCGTCGGAGAACACCAGCGTCGACGTGCCCGTCCAGCGCGCGGTGACCGCCCCGGCCGGCGGATCGGCGCTTCCGGCGACCGCCCAGGCGGGATCGACTGCAGGATCGCCGTAGGTGAAGAGCAGGTAGTAGAGCGCGCCGGCTGCCAGGAGCAGGAGCGCTCCGAGCCCCATGGCGATTCGCCGCAGCATGCTGCCCTCCTCTCTCGACCTCGCTCGTTCGCTCGAGTTCGCTGGCTTCCGAGTCGCCCGCCCGCGAGGCTACCTTGGGCGAAGCGGGCCGGGTACCCGCGCGGCCCGGGTCCGCAGCGGGGCCGGCCGACGCCTTCTCCGGGCGAGTCTCACGACGTCTTCATCTTCCGAGCGACGCGTTCCGCCACCATCACGCAGCCGAGGTAGGTGTTCCCCGATGGGATCGTGGGCATGACCGAGGCGTCGACGACGCGCAGTCCCTCGACACCGCGCACGCGACAGTCCGCGTCGAGGACCGTTCCCATCGGGCAGGTCCCCGTCATGTGCGCGTAGCTCATGGTCAGGCGCTCGAGGGCGGTGGCGACGGCGTCGGCGGCGCGGAGATCGATCGGCTCGACGGGCGCGCACCCGAGCGCACGCGCTGGCTCCGAATCCTCCCAGGCGGCCAGGCGGTCGAACGCGTGGCGCAGGCGCTCGGGGCCGTCTTCCGGAAGCGGCGGCGCCTTGACCACCGGGCCCGCTTCGGGAGAGTCGCCGAGCCGCACGCTGCCGCGGCCGCTCGAGCGCAGGAGGAAGACGGCCATCATGAACTCGGTCGCGTCCTGGCTCGGCGCGGAGGCGATGGGAAACGCGTGGTAGTCGACGTCGCGCCCCTTCGAAGCCCCCACGAGCACCACCTGCGCGGGGCCTGCGACCCCCCCTCGAGGGCCGTCGTGGCGGTAGCGGATGCCCGGACCCAGGTGATCGCTCATCGTGGCACCCACCGGAAGGTCGGCATGGACCGCAATGTCGTGCTCCGCCAGGTGGTCTGCGGGCCCGATCCCCGACCGCATCAGCAGGTGCGGCGACCACAACGCGCCCGCCGACACCACCACCTCGTCGGCTTCGATCTCCTCGCCGCCGACCAGCCTCACCCCCGACACGCGACCGTCCGCGATCGCCAGGGCCGCGACCTCGACTCCCGTTCGCACGCTCAGGTTCTCCCGCCCGCGGACCTCCGGCGTCAGGTAGGCGAGGCTCGTCGTCACACGGCGCCCTTCGTCGTCGATGGTGACGGGGAAGACGCCGACGCCGGGAAGCTGTGAAGGATCGTTGATGTCGGACACTGCCGACTCACCGACTTCGACCATGCCCTCGCAGAACGCGCGCTGTGCACGGCTGAGCTCGTCGCTGCGCCAGCGACGCACCGGCAAGGGACCCTTGTCCCCGTGGAGGGGCGAGTTCGGGAAGTCGGCGTCCCGCTCGGCCGCGATGAAGGTGTCCTTCACGTCCTCCCACCCCCAGCCGTCGAGACCCGCGGCCGCCCAGGCGTCGTAGTCGGGCGGCAGGCCGCGCAGCGTCGCCATGGCGTTCACCGCGGAGGTACCGCCCAGGACGCGCCCCTGCATCATCGGAATGACCCCGGTCTCGGTGGTCATCGCCGTCATCGCGACGGAGCCGACGCCCGTCCAGGCCTCGGCGGCACGAGCCGGCTCGAGCACGAGCTCTCCGTAGCTGTCGTCGTCCGGACCTGCCTCGAGCAGGGTCACGGAGCTCTCGGGGTGCTCGCTGAGGCGTGCCGACAGCACGGAGCCGGCGGTGCCGCCCCCTACCACGATCACGTGCCGTGTCTTCCGCGTCATGGGTTCGTCTCCCGTGGGTTGGCAATCTTCGTGGTCGACCATGTCCTGGTTGACAACCTAGGTTGGATGACCTAGGTTTAGGTCATGGAACCTAATCGGTCAAGTCCGGCCTCGACGCGCGAGCGGATCCTCGACGCCAGCCGCCGGCTCTTCAACGAGCGGGGCTACGCGGCCACCACGCAGGCCGAGATCGCGGCGGCGGTGGGAATCTCCCAGGGGAATCTGACCTACCACTTCCCGACCAAGCGCGATCTCGTCGCCCAGCTCCGGGAAGCCGCGCGAGACCTCATCCGCACCCGGCGGGCCTCTCTCCGGACGGGGCCCATCGCGCACGACTACGTCGAGCACCTGGTCTTCGCGATGCGCCTGACGCGGGACTATCGCTTCCTGCTCCGCGACCGGGTTCAGTACAGCGAAGGCGAGGACGCCAGCCGAGCCGATGCCGAGATGGAGGCAGACTTCGCGGAGCTCAGCGAGCTGCTGCGGCGGATCGAGAAGGACGAGCTCTTCCGCCGCGACCTGGAGATCGACCTCCGGGTCCTCGCGCGATCGCTCTGGGTCGTCGGCCGCTACTGGACGGACTACCTGCGCGAGTCGGAGGGACTCTCTCGCGTCAGCTGGGCCGACCAGCAACGCGGCATCCAGCACCACTTTGCCGTGCTTCTTCCCTACCTCACAGCCCCCGCCCGGCGCGACTTCGAGGCCGCGCTGGAGCGCGCCTCGCTCGCCGATGGCGAACCCGAATAGGAGACCCTGCCATGGGCGCCGTGCGACGGAACGCGATCAGCCAGCTCTTCTTCCGCATCCACCCGTGGATCTACCGCAAGACCGGAGGGCGCCTGCTCGGACGCTTCGGGAACACGCCGGTGCTGATGCTCACCACGCGCGGGCGCAAGACGAGCCGGCCGCGGACGAGCGGGCTCGCCTACCTCGATCGCGGCAGCCACTGGGCCGTGGCGGCGTCGTGGGCGGGCGAGCCGAAGGATCCGGTCTGGTACCTCAATCTGATGGCGCACCCCGAGGCCACGATCCAGATCGGGGACCGGAGGGTCCCGATCCGGGCACGCCCCCTCCAGGGAGACGAGCGAGCACTCGTCTGGAAGGAGATCGTCGCCCAGGACCCGAGCTTCGCGGAGTACGAAGAGCGGACGCGGGGCGTCCGCGAGATCCCGGTGGTCGCCCTCGAGCCGCTGAACGCGAGTGACGGCGCCACGGAAGCCCCGACGGACGGCGCCCCCTACCTGCTGTACGGACTCAGCTGCTCCTACTTCACCGGGAAGCTCCAGGCCTACCTCCAGACGAAGGGCATCGCCTATCGCTTCGTGGAGATGACGCGGGCGCAGTTCCGGCAGTGCGGGAAGGCGACCGGCGTCGTCCAGCTTCCCTGCATCCAGACCCCCGAAGGCAGCTGGCTCACCGACACGACGGCGATCCTCGAACACTTCGAGACGGAGGGCGTCGGTCCACGCCTTCGGCCCGACGACCCGGCCGCGGCGTTCGTGAGCCTGCTGCTGGAAGACCTCTTCGACGAGTGGTACTGGCGCCCGGCACTCTACTACCGCTGGGCCTTCGCCGAGGACGCCCGACTGATGAGTCGCCAGATCGCGCGCACCCTGCTTCGCGACGTACCGCTGCCGCTCTTCGTGCGACAGGGGTTCATCCTGCGTCGCCAGCGACGGGTCTATCTCGATCAGGACGGGGTCACGAAGCAGACCGCGCCCGCGATCGAGGCGCTCTACCTCGATACGCTGCGAGCGCTCGATGCGATCTTCGCGCGACGCCCCTTCCTCCTGGGCGAACGCCCGACGGAGGCGGACTTCGGCCTCTTCGGACCCTTCTTCCGGCACTTCTTCTGCGACCCGACCCCGGGCGCGCTGATGTGCGAGCACGCACCCCGGGTCGCGAACTGGGTCACGCGCTTGTGGAAGACGCGACCCTCGGAGCTGACGGGCGACCCGATCGCGAGCGTTCCGGACGACCTGGGCTTCTTCTTCGAACGAGTCGCGAACGACTATCTCCCCTACCTCGAAGCCAACCGACGCTCCGTTGCCGCGGGCGAGGCCACGGTGCGCTACCGCGCGCAGGGCGTGGACTGGGAGATCCCTGCGGCGCCGTACCGGGTCGAGTGCTTCAACGCGCTGAAGCGGCGCTTCGCGGCGCTGGATGCGGACGCAGCCGCGCGCGTGGCGGACCGGGTCGGTCCGCAGGCGGTGGAGCTGCTCCGGGGAGCGGAGACGCCGATCCCCGGGGCGGAGCAGCAGGGCCTCCGGGGCCGGCTCTGGCGTCCCGCCGCGGTGTTCGGCTGATCCCGCGCGCGAATCTCCGGTCGCAGCGACGCGACCCAACGACCTGCCGGCTGCACGAAGCCGGCGTGGAGGAAAGACGATGAAGATGGGGCTCCTGATGTTTCCGCATCCGACCCAGACGGTCACGATGGCGAAGGCCGCCGAGCAGCTGGGATTCGAGAGTGTCGTCTACGCCGACACACAGTGTCTGACGCCCGAGGTGTGGAGCCAGCTGATGCTGGTGGCGACGGCCACGGACGGGATCGAGATCGGTACGGGCGTCACCAACCCCGTGAGCCGCGATCCGGCCGTCACGGCGTCTGCGGCGCTCGGCCTCCAGCTCGCGAGCGACGGCCGCGTCGTGCTCGGCATCGGGCGGGGCGACTCCTCGATGGCGAAGATCGGCCGGCGTCCCGCACCGCCGGACGAGTTCGAGACCTACGTGGCACGTCTGCGCGCCTACCTCGACGGGCAGGAGGTCGACCGCGAAGGCCATCGCAGCCGGATCGAGTGGCTCGACAGCTGTGAGGTTCCCCGCGTGCCCATCGAGATCGCGGCCACGGGCCCGAAGGTCACCGACATCGCCGCCCGCCGCGCCGACCGGATCTGCTTCGCGGTCGGCGCCGACCCCGAGCGCATCCGATCGAGCCTGGACCGCGCGCGGAGCGCCGCCCGGGCAGCCGGACGCGACCCCGACTCGCTTCGCTACGGCGCCTTCGTGAACTGCGTCGTGAACCCCGACCGCAGCGTCGCTCGCGAGGCGATCCGCGGCGGTCTCTCGGTCTTCGCGCACTTCTCGGGATTCCGGGGCATGGACATCGACGCCCTTCCCGAACATGCCCGAGACAGCGCGCGCCAGCTGCGGACGGGCTACGACATGGCGAACCACGCGAGCTCCGCGGGCGCCCACGCCCAGGGGCTGGACGCCGAGTTCATCCACCGCTTCGGCATCGCCGGCCCGGTGGAGGAGGCGATCGCGCGCTTCGAGGCGCTGGCCGAGACGGGAATCGACTACCTGCGCATCGTCCCGGGATCGCGCGACATGCCGCCCGAGGTCGGTGCCCGCTCGCTCCAGGGAATCGCCGAGGTGGCCCGCAAGCTCTCGACGGACGGCTTCGCCCGCTAGCCCGGCTGCCCCCGGCCTTCGGCGCCAGCACCGAAGGGCAGCTCGTCCGCCTGGAGGGCGACCATCTCGTCGAAGAGCGCCCGGCAGGCGTTCTCGTCGGGGGGGGAAGCGGGGTCTTCGAGGACGGCGCGCAGCGCCGGCCCGGGGTCGCCCGTCAACGCCGATTCGACGATCCACTCCTGGAGCGGGAGCTGCGCATCGATGTGGCCCGCGATGGGCTCCGCGACCGGCGGCATGGCGTCGGGGTGGATGCCGTCTCCGTCCACCGTGGCTCCCACCTCGACGATCGCGCCCTCGGCGACGTTGGGGAGATGACCGCGGTTGGGGACGTTCACCGCAACGACCCGTCGCGGCCGACCCGTCCAGAGCGAGGCGATGATCGGGATCACCTCCTCGAGGCTGTGTCCCATCCTTCGCAGCGGCACGGGTAGCGATGTCTCGGAGAGCCAGATCGTGAGTCGTTCGAAGACCTTGTCGATCCGCTCGAACTGCCCGACATGCGCGGGGTGGTGACTGCCGATCTCGTGGGCGAAGGGCAGGTACTCGCCGATGTGGCTGTCGACGCTGCACGGGACCACGTCGTGGACCCGGACCATGTGGGCAACCAGGGGCGAGTAGAGCTGGTCGGCGAGCATCGCGAGCACGGGGCGGGACTCGGAGGCCCTGGCCAGCCGGCTCACGAAGGGACCGAAGTCGAAGGCTCTTCGACGGAAGAGCGCCTTCACCCGGGGAAGCAGGTCTTCACCCGTCTCGCGGTCGACCATCTCGGTGAAGAAGGTGAAGTGGTTGATCCCCGAGGCCCTGGCGGCGATGCGGGAGGGGCGCATCCGCAGCAGCCAACCGATCCTCTGGATTCCGATCGGCATCTCGTGACACATCCCGACGTTGCGAATCGAGGTCCCCTCGTTGATCGCCAGGGTGACGCGGCTCATCGGATTCGAGAGGTTCACCAGGAAGGCATCGGGACAGTACTTCTCGATGCTCGCGCAGATGCCGAGGGTGTTCTTGATGCTGCGTAGGGAGTGGAACACCGCGCCGGGCCCTCCGTTCTCCCCGTTCACCTGGGTCGAGCCGTATCGACGCGGCACTTCGTAGTCCTGCCACCAGTACCGGAAGCGACCGTGCTCGGCGCTGGAGATCACGAAGTCGGCGCCTTCGAAGGCCCGGGCCGGGTCGATCTCCTGGTCGAGCAGGACGGGCGATCCGTTGGCCGCGTTGAGGCGAGCCGCGAAGTGGTGCGCGCGAGCCAGCCGAGCCGCGTCGATGTCGTGGAGCACCAGACGGGCCCCGGCGAGCTCCGGTGTGTGGAGGACGTCGTTGACCATGGTGGGACCGAAGGAGAGTCCGCCGGCCCCGACGAAGGTGATCTGGGGGGACTTCATGTCGTCCGCTCTGCCATTCCCGGAGCCAGAGGCGTTCAGGACGCCTTGGCGTCTCCCGAAGCCTGCAGCGGCTCGAAGCGGAAGCCCGGGTAGTCCTGCCCGGCCACGTCGGCGATGCGCTGGTAGTAGATCGAGCCCCCCAGGTAGGCGGAGAAGTAGCGGGGCTTGCCCTCGATGTTGGCGCCCGTCCACCAGGAGTCGGTCCGGGGGAAGAGCGTCGCGTTGGCGATGCCGACGACCTCGTCGAACCAGGCGTCCTCGGCGTCCGGGGTGGGCTCGACGGCGCCGAAGCCCCGCTCGCTCAGGACGTGCATGAAGTCGCCGATCCAGTTCAGCTGCCGCTCGGCGCCGAGCGGCATGTTGTAGAACACGCCGGGCGAGCCGGGACCGTGGATCATGAAGAGGTTGGGGAAGCCGCTGACCGTCATGCCGAGATAGTTGTGGAAGCGGTCGGCCCAGCGCTCGTGCAGAGGGACGCCGCCACGTCCCTTCGGGTCCAGACGCAGCATCGTTCCGCTGATCGCATCGAAGCCGGTGGCCAGGACCAGCATGTCGATGGGATGCTCTCCCGATGCGGTGATCACGCTGGTCTTCGTGAAGCACTCGATGGGGTCCTCGCGCAGATCGACGAGGGCGACGTTGTCGCGGTTGAAGGTCTCGAAGTACCCGTCGTGGAGGATGGGCCGCTTCGTGATCACGAAGTGGTCGGGCATCAGCTTGCGTGCGGTCTCCGGGTCGTGAACCGCCTCGCGGATCTTCTCGCGCACGAAGTCGGCCAGCGTCGCGTTGGCTTCCTCGCTGATGGCGATGTCGCTGTAGAGATCCAGGAAGAAGCCGAAGCCGCCGCGCTGCCACAAGGCCTCGTAGTGGGCACGCCGCTCCTCGGGCGTGTCGTCGAAGGCGGAACGCGCCGGATACGGGTCGAAGGGGAAGCCGCTGCCGTGCGCGTACATCTTCTCGCGCAGCGCGTCCCAGTTCGCTCGCGCCTCCGCCATCTCCGCCGGGGTGATCGGGCGGTTGCCGGCCGGAAAGGCGAACTGCGGCGTGCGCTGGAGCACCGTCAGGTGCGCCGCCTGCTTCGCGATCTCGGGAATCGACTGGATTCCGGAGGAGCCCGTGCCGATCACCGCGACGCGCTTGCCCTCGAAGGAGACCGGCTCGTGGGGCCAGCGGCCGGTGTGGTAGCACTCGCCGGCGAAATCGTGGATGCCCGGGATCTCCGGCATGTTCGCGGTCGAGAGGGCGCCGACGGCGCAGATCAGGAAGCGTGCCGAGGCCCGGACTCCGGTGCTCGTCTCCACGGTCCAGCGCTGCTCTGCTTCGTCGTAGCGAGCGTCTTCCACCCAGGTCTCGAACTGGATGTCGCGGCGCAGGTCGAAGCGGTCGGCGACGTGCTCGAGGTAGTCCAGCACCGCCGACTGCTCGGACTGGGTCTCCGCCCAGTCCCACTCCTTCATCAGTTCGTCCGAGAACGCGTAGCAGTAGAAGGGGCTGCCGGGGCCGTCGACCCGGGCACCGGGGTAGCGGTTGTACCACCAGGTGCCACCGACGTCGGTGGCGCCGTCGTACACGCGAACGGCAAGGCCCATCTCGCGCAGGTGGTGCAGGGCGTACATGCCGCTGACCCCTGCCCCGATGACGATCGCGTCGTACTCCTCCACCGGCTCGCTCGGCATGGCTCCTCCTCGAAAGACTATAGGGCGACCGGTCAGGCCCCGTCCCAGTGCGCCACCAGCGCATCCACCACCGGCTCGAGGTCTCCGAACATCCACCAGTGGCTGCGCCCTTCGAGGACGGTGACGCCGGCTCCGAGCCACTCGGCGACGGTCTCGCACATGTCCCGCGTGCCGCAGTAGGGGTCGGCGGTCGCGACGAAGACGTGACCCGGCCGATTCGGTGCGGCCCGGAGCTTCTCCCCGATCTCCTTCATCACCGGCTGTGCCGCCGAGCGATAGAGGGAGAGGACGCAGCGGGCCATCTCCGGGCCCTGGCCGGCGGCGATCTCCCGGCCGGTCGCTTCCGGGATGCCGAAGGCGGCCAGCAGGGCGAGACGGTTCTCGAGGGGTGACTCGAGCATGTCCGCGATGGCGCGCTCCCCGACCTCGGGCTTCTGCCATTCGAGCGCGAGGTCGTGCCAGACATAGTCCGGATGCACCAGACCCGCGCAGTCCGTTGCCCAGCTCCGGAAGAGATCGGGCCGCTCGGCGAGCGCCCCCAGGACGTGGCCCGCGCCCCAATCGTGTCCGACCAGGTCGGCGGCGCCCCCGCGCGCTTCGATCTCGCCGATCAGCCAGTCCCGATAGGCCTCGCGAGTCGCCGCGAAGCCCGGCGGAACCGGAGCGCCGAAGCCCGGGGGCGAGAGGGCTTCGAGATCATCGACTCCCCTGTCGCGCAACGCGTCCAGGAGCGGGCCCCACAAGGCCGCCGTCTCGGGGTTTCCGTGGACGAAGAGCTTGGGCATGAGGACTCCTTCCTTCCCGACTCAGCGGGCGAGCTCGCTTCGAGCGTGGTCGAGGTAACCACCGAGGTGCTTCGCGAACGCGGGTGTCTCGGCCAGCCGGAAGAGGTGCTCGAAAGCGCGGGGGTGCGCGTTCGGTTCCCCTTCCGTTGCGATGCCGAGACCCGCCTCCTCGAGGAGACCCCGCGCGCGCCGCTCGTTCAGGAACTGGGCGAGATCACAGACGAAGGCGATATCCGCGAGCGAGATGGCGTCTCCAGCGAGGAAGGGTGCGTCGCCGAGCGCTCGCTCGATGCCGTCCAGATAGAACTCGAGAGCATCCTGCATGCGCCGATGGAGCTCGGGAGTCATCTGGCGCAGCGCCAGGAGATAGACCTGTGCCTCCCGCGCGAAGACCAGTGTCGCGTCGAGGAAGCTGTCGATGCGCGACGCCTGATAGCCGTCCCGTCCATAGAGGCCATGGTCGCTCGCTGCCGCGCGCGCGACGGCGCGCAGGATGCTGTTCGACTCGAAGACGCCGATGGCCCCGCCCGGGCTGAAGGCCGCGGGCACCGTTCCATAGGGGTGGGCCACGAGGAAGGCATCGGTCTTGTAGAGGGTCTGGGTGAAGCCGCGCTTGCCGACTCGCGCGTGGGGGCTCGAAGCCGAGCGCTCCTCTTCCTCCAGCGGGCGGGCCTCGAAGTCCCAGAGCCACTCGGGCAGGCGGCGCGGCTCGTCGCCGCAGACCTCGACGTGAACGCCGCAGAGCTCGGCGGCGATCAGGGCCTTCCAGACGCGCGGGTTGGGCAGGTAGGAGAAGATCCGGAGTGCTGACTGCGCCATCCGCGCTCCCTACGAGGACTCGATCGCTTCGATTCGGGCGCGCGTCGCCTGGCTCGTACCCGGCACCGAAGGGGGTGAAGACTAGCGGATGCCTGCTTCCCTCTCCGTCCGCGCCTCTCGTTCGCCCGGCGGAGACCACCTTCCCCGATTGACCGAAGCGGGTGCCGGGTTGCATACTGCTGCGGCATGACGACTCCCGGTGAAATCCAGTACGCGCGGACCTCCGACGGGATCGACATCGCCTACACGGTGTTCGGCGAAGGGCCGGACATGCTCGTGGCGCCCGGCTTCGTCACCCATCTCGACCTGATCTGGGATCTGCCTCCCTTCCAGTCGATCCTCACCCTCGGCGAGAGGTTCCGGGTGATCGTCTTCGACAAGCGGGGAACCGGCCTCTCGGATCGCTCGCTCGGGTTCGGAAGCCTGGAGGACCGTACCGAGGACATCCGCGCCGTACTCGACGCCGCGGGCTCGGAGCAGGTCATCCTGTACGCCATCTCCGAGAGTGGCCCCATGGCGGTCTACTACACGGCCATGAACCCGGACCGAGTCAAGGCGCTGATCCTGTTCGGAACCCTCGCGAAGGTCCACTCCGGGCTGCTCGCCGAGTCGGACTTCGCGCGTGGCACCTGGGCCGGTCGGGCACTGGAGCAGGGCATCGACGCCTTTCTCGAGGACCTCGCCGGGAAGTGGGGACAGGGCGTCGCCTACCAGGACTTCCTCTCCCATCCTCCGGACCCGGAGGCGGCGCAGCGCGTGCTCGCTCGCTACGAGCGAAGCGCCTGCACCCCACAGATGTGCTCCGAGATCATGCGCCGGAACTTCGAGATGGACGCGAGACCCTTCCTTCCGGTGATCTCGGTGCCGACCCTGGTCATGCACTGCGAGCACGACCCGATCCTGCCCGTCGAGGCGGGGCGCGAGCTCGCGCAGGCGGTGCCCGGCGCCCGCTACGTCGAGCTCGACGGAGACTTCCACGGCAGCTGGAGGCGCGAGGACATGGGCAAGCTCCGGCCGCCGATGACCGAGTTCATCCTCGAGGTCTTCGGGGGGTCGCAGGACAGCCCCGACGAGGTCGACGACCGCGAGCTCGCGACGGTCCTCTTCACCGACTTCGTCGCCTCCACGGAGCGGGCCACCGAGGTCGGGGACGCGGCCTGGAAGTCGATGCTCGACGGACACGAGCGCACCGCAGAAGAGGCGATCGGTCGGGCCGGCGGCCGCCTGATCGAGAAGACCGGAGACGGCCTTCTCGCCACCTTCACCGGACCGTCCCAGGCCGTCTCCGCGGCGCGCGCGGTCCAGGACGCGGCCCTGGGGCTCGGCGTGGGCGTCCGGGCCGGGATCCACACCGGCGAGATCGAGCACCGGGGCGAACGCATCGGCGGCATCGGAGTCCACATCGCCGCCCGCGTGATGTCGCTCGCGAGCTCCGGTGAGATCCTGGCGTCGCGAACGGTCCGGGACCTCTCCGTCGGCTCCAAGCTCGAGTTCGAGGACCGCGGGACCCACACCCTGAAGGGGGTGAGCGATTCCTGGCAGATCTTCGCGGTCGCGGGAGCCTGAGGGCACCGCGCTGGCGGAGCCAGAGGCTCCTGCCCTTCTGGCACGGGTGAAGCTCCGAATCTAAGCTGGCTCTCTTCAGCGCCGGAGCCCTCACGATCATGTCCGAAGCCAAGTCCTTGAACCGCTACAGCCGCCGGATCACCCAGCCCCGGTCCGGCGGCGCCGCGCAGGCCCAGCTGCACGCGACGGGCCTGAGCGCGGAGGACCTGGACAAGGCCCAGGTCGGCATCGCGAGCGTCTGGTTCGAGGGCAACCCGTGCAACATGCACCTCGACCGGCTGGCGGAGCACGTCAAGGAAGGCGCCGAAGCTTCCGGCCTCGTCGGCATGCGCTTCAACACCATCGGCGTCTCCGATGGCATGTCGATGGGGACCGAAGGCATGAGCTACTCGCTGCCTTCCCGGGACCTGATCGCCGACTCCATCGAGACGGTGATGTCCGCCCAGTGGTACGACGCGAACGTGTCGATTCCGGGCTGCGACAAGAACATGCCGGGCTGCCTGATCGCCATGGCCCGCCTGGATCGCCCCGCCCTGATGGTCTACGGCGGCACCATCCGCACCGGCCGCGCCTCGGACGGGAGTCGCCTCGACATCGTCTCCGCCTTCCAGAGCTACGGCGAGTTCCTGGCGGAACGCATCGACGAGACGCAGCGACGGGACATCGTCCAGCGCGCCTGTCCGGGCGCCGGCGCCTGTGGCGGCATGTACACCGCCAATACCATGGCCGCGGCCATTGAGGCGATGGGGATGTCGCTCCG
>JANQSB010000313.1 GCA_028284295.1 Myxococcota bacterium
GAGCGCAGCGCCAGTCAGGTCGAGGTGGTCCGCGGCGAGTTCGGGGACCCCCGGCTACCGGACGGCGAGGTCGATCTGGTCTTCACCAGCAACACCTTCCACCATCTCGAAGATCCGGTCGCCTACTTCCGCCTCGTCCGTCGCGACCTCGCCCCCGGCGGTCGGGTCGCCATCCTCGACCTCGACGAGGGGCCCTTCTTCGCGCGCGAGCACTTCACAGAACCGGAGCGCATCGTGGCCGACATGGAAGAAGCCGGCTACCGGCTTCTCGAGAGCTTCGACTTCATCGACGGGCAGTCCTTCCAGGTCTTCGCGCCCGGGACCGATCCCCCGGGCTAGAAGCTGGCCATCCCGTCCCAGGGAAGCTTCGCGAAGTTCAGGTTCACCATGAAGAAGAGCAGGTGGTTGTCGTCGTACTCGCCGCGAACGGCGGCGTTGTTGACCTTTCCGCTGCCCAGGTTCACGTACTCGAACGCGAAGCCCACATTGGTGTTCTCCGTCCAGCTGTAGACCCCGCCGATCCCCCAGCGCCACTGCTCGTCGATGGGAAGGGCGACCGTTCGGTCCTTGTTGCGAAGAGCGGACGAGTCGTAGCTGAGCCCCGTCTGCGCCATCCACTTCTCGTTGACCTGCCAGTGGACTCCGCCTCGGAGCTTCCAGGTGTCCTTGAAGCCGAGGCGTACCGTGGAGCTGATGTTCCCCAGGTCGAGCGTCGTGTTCTCGAGCGCGCTCCAGTCCTCGTAGGCCGCCCCCAGGCTGAAGGCCAGGGCGTCGGTGGCCTGCCAGCGCACGTCGACCCGATAGGCCCGGGCCAGGGGCAGATCGACCTCGAGGTTGGGGTTCGCGAAGGGTCCCGGCAGCTCGGCGTCGCCCTTCAGCTCCAGGTCGGTCTTGCCCTGGTAGACGAAGCCGATCCGAAGCTCGTCGAGCGGCTGGAGCATGACACCGACGAAGGGGGCCACCGCCCAGTCGTCGAGCTCGTCGAACTTCACCTGCTCGCCGCCGGCGGGCCCACCCGGTGGAATCTGCAGCTTCCAGTCGAGGGTCCCGTAGGTGATGGCCGGCCCGGCCCCGACCGACAGCCAGTCCGTGAGGCGCACGGCGACCGACGGGACGAAGGTCAGCGAGAAGAGGGTGATCTCCTGCATCTGGTTTCGACCCGCCCAGTCGTTGGCGGGATCGAGGGACGCCCCGGAGATCGAGAAGATCCCCAGGCCCGCGCGGAAGCGGTCCGAGATCTTGTGGACGTACGAGCTGCCGAGCAGCGGGATGAAGCCGCCCTGGTTGCCGCCGTTGCCGCCCCCCGACGGCGAGGTCGCATCGTGATCGAACTGGATCCTTCCGAACCCCGGGGCCAGGCCGAGATTCAGCTGGTGGGAGTCCAGGTAGGTCATGCCGCTCGGGTTCATCAGCGCCGTCGAGGCGTCGCTCGCGCGCGCGAGGGCGCCGGCCCCGGCCGCTCCCATGTCCACGGTCGCGAACTCTCCCGCGTACAGCCCGCCGGCATCCGCCGTCGATGCCAGCCCGAGCGCCGCACAGAGCGCTGCGCACGCGCGGACCCCGCTTCCCATCATGCTCCCCCCCTCCCGGGCCGGTCGGGGCCCGCCGGGCGAGGATACCACCGGAAGCGATTCGAGCGGAAGCCGCGCGCGTCCTGCGGCCCGCTCCGTGGGTTCGGGCCGCAGAACCTACGGTCCGGGATGGCCGGAGACGGGGACTCCTACCGCAGCCTGGCCCCCACGACCCGGGTGCGAAGCGCCAACGCGCCGATCGCGAAGAGCAGCGCCGCGGTGGGCTCGGGAACGGCATCCACCACCACGTTGTCGATGGCACCCGAGCCACCGAGGTGGATGATGGCACGGTCGAACTCGACGCCCGAGAGCACCTGGACACGATTGGCGCTGTTGTTTCCGAACTCGACGGTCGGGTCGTCGAGGAAGCTCATGAAGGAGACGCTGGCGACCTCGACGCTTCCGAGCTTGAAGATCACGACACCCGGCTCGGCGGTGCGGCTCTCGATGTCGACGATGTCCATCGAGAACTCGGTAAAGCTGCCGACGCCGCTGAAGTCGAAGTCGATGTTGCCGGCCGGTCGGCTGCCCTCGTCGTCGGGCCGGCCGCAGTAGCCGCCGAGGTCGCAGCTGTTCTCCTGGATGATGAGCACCCGGCCCAGATCGGTGTCGGGCGCCAGATTGCCGGACTTCCAGCCCGTCTCTCCGCCGCGGATGCTCGGCGAGATGCGCTGGAGATCGGGGTCGGCGCTGACCGTCAGGTTGGTATCGAAGGCGACTCCGTCGTTCGGGCCGCCACCGACGTTCTGGACGTCGATCGTGACACCCTTGGAACCGGTGACGAAGTCGCCGTGGGAGAACTCGCTGAAGTCGAGTGTCAGGGCAGAAGCGGGATCCGCGAGGGCGAGCGCGGCCAGGCAGGAGAAGAAGCGGAAGGACATGTGCGGGGACTCCGTGGACGGGGCTGGGTTGCGGAAGTGGGCCTTCGTCTTTCTGAGCCCATGACCAGGAGCAAGCCCCGTGCCATTCCCACCCACCCGCCGATCCTTCGCAGATCCTCTAAGGTTGGGGAGCGAGATGCCGCACGGCTGCCGCCGGAAGCGCATTCGCAGCTGTGTAAGGAACTTCCCTCGTGCCCCGACCGATCCCCCTCCTCCGCAGCTCGCGCCAGGGTCGACCCGGCAGCGAAGGCGGACTCCACGCGCCCGGATCGGGCCGTCGGGCAGGACATGGAGGTCGCAGGTGAGCGAGCGCGAGCAGGGGCCCCCGGTCCGGGTCGCCGCCATCGGGCTGGACCACGGCCACATCTTCGGCATGGCGCAC
>JANQSB010000327.1 GCA_028284295.1 Myxococcota bacterium
CGGAGCCGCAGCCGACCGCGTAGCGGGCCCCGCAGTAGCTCGCGAACTCACGCTCGAAGGCCTCGACCTCGGGTCCCCCCACGAACTGCTGGCTCTCGAGGACGTGTCGGACCGCGCGCTCGATCTCCGCCTGGATGGGGCGGTTCTCGGCCGCGAGATCGAGATGCGGGATCGGCGGGCGCGACGACATGGCGGGCCCAAGCATGCCACAGGCTATTCGGATGGACGCAGTCCCTCGAGCTGCTCGAGAAACTCGCGCCGGAAGCGGTCCGGGCCGAAGCCCTCCGCCCAGGACCGGATGGCACGCGGGTCGAAGTCGTGCTCGCGTTTCTCGAAGCCCTCGACCGCCTGCGCCAGGGTGTCGGGATCCTGGGAGTCGAACAGCATGCCCGTCGCCGATGCCGGGCCGTCCAGCGGGCGCACCGTGTCCCGGGCGCCCCCGCGCCCGTAGGCGATCACCGGACGTCCCGCCGCCTGGGCCTCGACGGCCACCAGGCCGAAGTCCTCCTCCTGGGGGTAGACGAGCGCGCGGCAGCGGGCGTAGAGCCCGGCCAGCTCGGCGTCGGAGACGCGGCCCCGGAACTCGGCGTTCGCCGGTGCCCGGGACTGCAGGCGGCGACGCCCGGGACCGTCTCCGACCACCACCAGGCGCCGTCCGTTCCGTCGGAACGCCTCCAGGGCGATCGCCTCCTTCTTGTACGGCACGAATCCGCCGACCAGCAGGTAGAAGTCGTCGGGCTCGCGTCCGTCGGGGCGGATGCGGTCCACGTCGACGGGCGGATGGACCACCGCGGCCCGGCGGGAGTAGCAGGCGTCGATGCGCCCGGCGACGGCTTCCGAGATGGCGACGAAGCGGTGCACGCGGTCCGGTCCGCTCGTCGCCCGGTCGTAGCGACGAAGCGCTGCGGCCAGGGGCGCCGAGAGGAGGCGGAAGAGGCCGCGGCCGAGATAGGCGTCGCGCCCGTCCCAGACGTAGCGCATGGGTGTGAGGCAGTAGCTGAGGTGCAGCGCTCCCGCGGGCACCCGAACGGACTTGGCGACCGCGTGGCTGCACGAGATCACGCGGTCGTAGCCCGTCAGGTCGAGTCGGCTGGCGGCCAGCGGGTAGAGGGGCAGCCACAGCCGGTAGTGCCGCCCGATGCCCGGCAGCCCGTCGAGGAAGCTCGTCCGGATGGGCCGCTCCTCGATGCGTGCGGAGACCGCACCCGGGACGTGGAACAGCGTGAAGAGGTCGGCGTCCGGGAAGAGGCCGATCAGCTCCTCCAGCACGCGCTCTCCGCCGCGCATGCCCGTGAGCCAGTCGTGGACGACGGCGACCCGCAATCAGGGGGCCGGCAGGGTATGCGTCAGCGCCTCGTCGATGGTGTCGACCAGCTGCAGCTGCAGACTGTTGCGGATGTCGTCCGGGATCTCCGTCAGGTCCTTCTCGTTGCGACGTGGCATCACGACCGTCTCGATGCCCGCCCGCGCCGCGGCGAAGACCTTGCCCTTGATGCCACCGACGGGGAGGACCCGCCCTCGCAACGAGATCTCTCCGGTCATGGCGACCGTGCCGCGCGCGCGTCGCTCGGACAACGCGGACACGATGGCCGTGACCAGGGCGATGCCGGCCGAGGGTCCGTCCTTCGGCACGGCGCCGGACGGGATGTGGAGGTGGATCTCGCAGGCATCCAGGGCCTCTTCGGGAAGCCCGAGCGCGGGGGCGTGGGCGCGCACCCAGGACAGGGCGGCCTCCGCGGACTCGCGCATCACGTCGCCCATCTGTCCGGTGAGTCGCAGCCGGATGCCCTTGCCGCCCGGTATGCGGGTGGCCTCGACGAAGAGGATGTCGCCCCCATGGGCGGTGATGCCCAGCCCGACGGCGACGCCGGCATGCCCGGCTCGCTCGGCCGTCTCGGAGAGGTGCGGCGGGGCGCCCAGGGCTTCGGCGACGAAGTCCGGGTCGATCTCGAAGTGCGCCTCGGCGTCCCCTTCTGCGATCCGGGTCGCCGTCTTTCGCATCAGGGAGGCGAGCTGCCGCTCGAGATTGCGCACGCCGGCCTCGCGGGTGTACTCGAGGACCACCTTCTGCAAGGCCGCGTCGGTGACCTGGACCCGTTCGGGGGACAGGCCGTGGGCCTCGAGCTGCTTCGGCACCAGGTGCTCGCGGGCGATGGTCTGCTTCTCGTTCTCCGTGTAGCCGGGCAGCTCGATCACCTCCATGCGGTCGAGCAGGGCGGCCGGGATGGTCGAGAGGGTGTTCGCCGTCGCGACGAACAGCACCCGCGAGAGGTCGAAGGGAACCTCGATGTAGTGGTCGCTGAACGAGTGGTTCTGCTCGGGGTCGAGCACCTCGAGCAGTGCCGACGAGGGGTCGCCCCGGAAGTCGGAGCCCAGCTTGTCGATCTCGTCGAGCAGGAAGATCGGGTTTCGCGAGCCGGCGCGCTTCAGGCTCTGCAGGATGCGCCCGGGCATGGCGCCCACGTAGGTCCGGCGGTGGCCGCGGATCTCCGCCTCGTCGCGCACGCCGCCGAGGGAGGCGCGGGCGAACTTGCGATCCATGGCGCGGGCGATCGAGCGACCCAGCGAGGTCTTGCCGACGCCGGGCGGACCGACGAAGCACAGGATGGGCGCCTTGGCCTCGGGCGCCAGCTTGCGCACGGCCAGGAACTCCAGGATGCGCTGCTTCACCTTGTCGAGGCCGTGGTGGTCCGCGTCCAGCACGCCGCGGGCGTGGCTCAGGTCGAGGACGTCCTCGGTCTCGACGCTCCAGGGCAGGTCGAGCATCCACTCCAGGTAGGTGCGGACCAGGTGACGATCCGGCGCGTGCTGGGGCAGGGCGGAGAGGCGCTTCAGCTCGCGCTCCACCTGCGCGAGGGCCTCCTCGGGCAGGTCGGCCATCTGCAGCTGGTCGCGCAGCTCGTCCACCTCGCGCTGGCCCGCGTCGGCCTCCCCGAGCTCGTCCTGGATCTCGCGCATGCGCCTGCGGAGCATCCGTTCGCGCTGACGCGGGTCGCCCTCGTCGGCCTGGGACTCGTCGCGCAGGGTCCGCTGGGTCTCGGCGATCGTGACCTCGCGCTCGAGGTGCTCCTCGACCCGGAGCAGTCGCACCACCGGGTCGGTCTCCTCGAGCAGCAGGATGCGTTCCTCCGGTGGGATGGCGAGGTTCGAGGCGATCAGGTCCGCCAGCATGCCCGGGGTCGGGATGCCCGACAGGAAGGCCTTCCACTCCGGCGGCATGTCGTCGCGCAGGTCGATCACCTGCTGGGCCTTCTCGACGACCCGCTGCCAGGTCGCTTCGTCTTCTGGGGAGGTCAGTGACGGCTCGGGGAGCGGGATCGCGCGGGTGTAGTGGACCGGATGCAGGCCGCTCGCCTCGCCGAGCTCGGCGCGCGCGACACCCACCACCAGGGCCTGCTTGCCCTCGCGGCGCGACGAGATGGTGCGCATCACACGGACGATGCAGCCCACCCGGTGCAGGTCGTGGGGCTCGGGCTCCTCGATGGACGCCTCGCGCTGGGTCGCCGCGAGCAGGTAGCCGTGCTCGCCAGCCGCCTCCAGAGCCCCGAGCGATCGCGCACGTCCCACCGACAGGGGTACGGTGACCCCCGGGTAGACGACTGCGTCCCGCAGCGGCAGCACGGGAAGAAGGGTGGGAATCTCGAGCTGTTCGCCCGTCGGACCCCGAATCGCTCGGGTCTCCGCGGACTCGTCAGGCTGTTCGGCCAAGAGGGGCCCTCCGGGGGCAAAACCCTAGGCACCCAACCCGGCAGGTCAACCGGCCAGACCCACCCGCGACCCAGCAAGTGCGCCCTGCGGGCGGACTTGCGGAAACAGAAGCGCCCGCGGCCCAGCAAGTGCGCCCTGCGGGCGCACTTGCGGAAATGGTGCCCGGGACTGGAGTCGAACCAGCACGAGGTTGCCCTCACCAGGTCCTGAACCTGGCGCGTCTACCAATTCCGCCACCCGGGCAGGCCGGCGGAGACTACGGTGGCCCCGGGGGCTCGTCAATCCGATTCGGCGACGTCCGCCAGCGCGGCGATCTCGTCCGACAGTCGCTCCCACTCGGCGTACCGCTCCGCAACCGCGGCCTCGGCGGCTTCCCGTGCTTCGGTCAGGGCCTGCATCCGCTCGACGTCCTTGTAGAGGTCGGGCTCGGCCAGCTTCCAGCCGAGAGCCTCGACCTCGGCTTCGGCGGTCTCGATCTCCGTCTCCAGGGCGGCCACCCGGCGTCGGAGCCGATCGAGCGCCTTGCGTTGCTCGCGCTCGCGCTGGCGGCGCGCCTTGGCGTCGGCTCCGCCGCGCGCGGGGATCGGCGCCGTCGCGGCCGCGGCTTCGGGCCTCGGGGCGGCGGTCTTCGGGCCGGCGCGCTTCGGCTCGGGCGCCGGCGACTCGAGCTTCCGCAGGTAGTCGTCGTAGTTGCCCGGGAAGCTGCGAAGCCGTCCCGTGTCGACCTCGACCACCCGAGATGCCAGGGCGTTGATGAAGCTGCGGTCGTGGGACACGAAGAGGAGCGTGCCCTGGTACTGATCGAGCGCCTGCTCGAGTACCTCGCAGGCCTCGATGTCCAGGTGGTTCGTGGGCTCGTCGAAGACGAGCAGGTTGGCGGGGTGCAGCAGCATCTTGGCCAGGGCCAGGCGCGCCTTCTCTCCGCCCGAGAGAACGCCCACCTTCTTCTCCACGTCGTCCCCCGAGAACAGGAACGCGCCGAGATGG
Organism: Myxococcota bacterium; assembly: GCA_028284295.1. Lineage (GTDB taxonomy): Bacteria > Myxococcota_A > UBA9160 > UBA9160 > UBA4427 > JAJDAN01. The sequence goes on from JANQSB010000327.1 coordinate 4,696, forward strand.
CTGCGCAGGCGCGGCACGTCGCCCAGCTGCGCCACCCGCCCCAGCTCGTCGAGCACCGAGTTCGTCGGCTCGAGGGTCTCGAGCTGATGCTGGGCGTAGAAGCCGATCTGCACGTTGTGGCCCGGGGTACGGTCGCCGGCGTCGAAGTCGAGCGTGCCCGCCACCAGCCGCAGCAGCGTGGACTTCCCGGACCCGTTGGGACCGGCGAGGGCCACGCGCTCGCCGCGCTGCAGCTGGAAGGACATGCCGGCATAGACCTCGAGCTCTCCGTAGGACTTGCGGATGTCCTCGAGGGTCATGACCACCGCGCCCGCCCGGGGTGGCGCCGGGATGCGCATGCGGATGCGCGCCTTGCGCTCCGGCGCGATCTCGACGCGCTCCATCTTCTCGAGCGCCTTGATGCGGCTCTGTGCCTGCTTCGCCTTGCTGGCCTTGGCGCGGAATCGCTCGACGAAGCGCTCCAGGTGCGCGGCCTCGCGGTCCTGCTTGGCCTTGGCGGCCAGCAGGGTCGCCCGTCGCTCACTGCGCTGGGCCAGGTAGCTGTCGTAGTTGCCCTCGTAGCAGGTGAAGCCCCCCACGCCGTCGAGCTCGGCCACGCGGCCCACGTGCCGACGCAGGAAGGTGCGGTCGTGGGACACGGTCAGCACCGCGCCCGGGAAGGCGTCCAGGGTCTGCTCGAACCACTGGATCGCCGGCAGGTCGAGGTGGTTGGTCGGCTCGTCGAGCAGCAGCAC
>JANQSB010000329.1 GCA_028284295.1 Myxococcota bacterium
GAGCGATTGCAGGTAGAGCATGGTCGCCGGCCGCGTGACGATCTCCCGCCACAGCTCCGGCACCCCGATCGTGAGCGCGGCCAGCGCGAGCAGCGGCACGAAGACGATCGCGACCCCGGCGCCGAGCCAGCTCCAGTCACGGACGCGATCCCGCCATCCCGGGTGCACGGCGAAGATGGCGACCCCCAGGCCGCAGCCGGCAGCGAAGGGAGGCGTGAGGCGGAAGAAGGCACCGACCCCGAGCAGCAGGCCCGCCACCCCGAGCCACCCCGGGCGGCCCGTGTCCAGGCGACGCGCGAAGGCCAGCAGGGCGAGCACGCTGAAGACCAGGTAGCGATAGCCGAAGACGGTGTGCATCAGGTGCGAACGCGGGGCGGCCAACGCGACGCAGAGCGCCGCGGCCACCGCGAAGGGCGCGGGCATGATGCGGCGGGCCAGGAAGTAGAGCGCCACGGCGGCGGCCACCGCGAAGGCCGCCCAGACGATTCGCGCCACCCACAGGCCGGGCGGATCGATCGCGTGGCCGATCCAGGCCGGGATCAGATGTCCGGGAGGGAACACGAAGAACACGTCGCGGTAGAGCGACCCGCCCTCCGCCATCTCGTGGACTGCCCGGAGCGGCCACAGGTCGTCGAGCAGATTCAAGCCATGGCCGACGAAGAGCGACTCGTAGGCGGCCGAGACCAGGACGATCGCGGCCACGTGCCGGGCAGTGGACGAGCGGCTCGCTGTGGACTCGATCAAGTCTCCACCCGATGCGGGGGCCGCGCGAAGCAGCCGTGGGAGCAGCTTAGTGACCCGGGATCGGAAGGCAACGCGCAACGCGGCGGCAGAATGCCCGGCTTCGGCGGAGGCAGCGGCGGCGCCTGCAGGAGCCGATTGCTAGATTCGCGCGCTCCTCGCAGCGGAGTGATCGATGCCGAAACTGGGGGTCATTGGAGGGGGAGGCCACGTCGGCCTGCCCCTCGCGATCTCGTTCGCGAAGAGCGGATTGCCGACCTACATCCAGGACATCGACGCGGAACGCGTCGCCACGATCCAGTCCGGCGAGATGCCCTTCTACGAGCGCGACGCGGAGCTGCTGCTCAAACGGACCATCCAGGACGGCAGCCTCAGCGCCGGCACCTCCCCGGCGCCGCTGTCGGAGTGCGACTTCATCGTCGTCGTGATCGGCACACCGGTCGACGAGCACCTGAACCCGGGGCTCAACACCATGCGACAGGCGCTGGACGAGTGCCGCGAGTATCTCCGGGACGGGCAGATCCTGATCCTGCGAAGCACGATCTTCCCCGGGATCAGCGAGCACACGCAACGCTATCTGCGCGAATCCGGGCTCGACATCCGGGTCTCGTTCTGCCCCGAGCGGATCGCACAGGGGAACAGCCTGCAGGAGTTCCGGGAGCTGCCCCAGATCGTCTCGGCCTTCGACGACCACACGCTCGCGGCTGTCCGCTCCCTCTTCGAGCGCATCTCGAGCAAGTTCATCGAGATGACGCCGATGGAAGCGGAGCTCTGCAAGCTCATGACCAACGCCTGGCGCTACGTGCAGTTCGCTACCGTCAACCAGTTCTACATGATCGCGACCGAGCAGGGAGTCGACTTCGAGCGCATCCTGCACGGCTGCCGCACCGACTATCCGCGGATGCGCGACATGCCCGGCCCCGGCTTCGCCGCCGGCCCCTGCCTCGTCAAGGACACCATGCAGCTCGCCGCCTTCTCCCAGGACCGCTTCGTGCTCGGCCACGCGGCGATGATCGTCAACGAAGGACTTCCCTCGCACCTCGTCCGCCTCGCCAAGCGCGAGCGCGACCTGCGAAATGCCCGCACCGGCATCCTGGGGATGGCCTTCAAGGCCGGCTCCGACGACCCGCGCGACTCGCTCAGCTACAAGCTGCGCAAGCTGCTCCAGGTGGAGTCGAAGCAGGTCCTGTGCCACGACCCCCTGGTCCAGGACGAGAGCCTGGTGCCCCTCGACCGGGTGGTCGCCGAGAGTGACGTGATCTTCGTCGCCACCCCCCACGCGGAGTACCGCGAGCTCGAGATCCCCGACGACAAGCTCGTGGTCGACGTCTGGGGATGCGTCGGGGCCGCATCGTGAAGGTCCTGGTCACGGGCTCGGCCGGCTTCATCGCCGGATACCTGGTGCAGGAGCTGCTGGAGGGCGGCCACGAGGTGGTGGGCGTCGACAACTACTCGAAGTACGGCGTCATCGAGAAGAGCTACCAGGACCACCCGAACTTCCGCTTCGTACGAGGCGACGCCAAGGACGTCCCGCTGCTCACCGAGCTCGCGATGGACTGCAACCACTTCGTGGCCGGCGCCGCCATGATCGGGGGCATCTCCTACTTCCACGAGTACGCCTATGACCTGATCGCCGAGAACGAGCGGATCACGGCGGCCAGCTTCGACGCGGCGATCGCGGCCCACGACAAGGGCGCGCTGGAGAAGATCACCGTGCTGTCCAGCAGCATGGTGTTCGAGAATGCCACCCGCTTCCCGACCCCCGAGAGCCACGCCGACGAGTGCCCGCCCCCGTTCTCGACCTACGGCTTCCAGAAGCTCGCCTGCGAGTACTTCGCCAAGGGCGCCTGGGAGCAGTACGAGCTGCCGTACACGATCCTGCGGCCCTTCAACTGCGTCGGCGTCGGCGAGCGACGCGCCCTGGGCGGACGCGAGATCCCCAGCGGCAACGTGTCCCTTGCCATGAGCCACGTGGTCCCCGACCTGGTGCAGAAGGTTCTGAAGGGACAGGACCCGCTTCACATCCTCGGGGACGGCAGCCAGGTGCGCTGCTACACCTACGGAGGCGATCTGGCCCGGGGCATCGCGCACTCCCTGACCCACCCGGCCGCGCGCAACGACGACTTCAACCTCTCGACTCCGGCCGCGACGACGGTGCTCGAGCTGGCCGAGCTGATCTGGAAGAAGGTGCGCGGCGACGGACCCGGCGCGCCTCCTTTCCGCACGGTCTCCGACGAGCCCTTCGAGCACGACGTGCCGTTGCGGGTCCCCGAGGTTTCCAAGGCACGCGAGCTTCTCGGCTTCGAGGCGAAGACCCCCCTCGAGCGGGTGCTCGACGAGGTGATCCCCTGGATTCGCGAAGAGATGAAGCTGGGGCGCATCTGAGTTGAGCGGCGCCGACGCGTCCAGGCGCGAGCGCGACCACTTCGACGGCGTGATCGAGGCCGAAGGGGGCTTCGACCCCTTCCCGCCGCGAGGCTGGGAGACCCTGCGCGGCTGCTACGAGGAGATGGTCGGGACCACCGCGGTGGACCTGCTGCTCGACATCGGCTGCGGCACCGGCAGCGCCGACCCGATCTATCGCGACCGCTTTCGCAAGCGGGTGGGGATCGACCTGTCACCGGCGGCCCTGCATCAGGCGCAGCATCGCTTTCCCGACGACGAGCACCTGCGCGCCGACGCCTGTCGCCTTCCCTGTCCCGACTCCAGCGTGGACGTGGTGGCCTTCTCCAGCGTGCTCCACCACATCCCGGACTTCCCGGACGCCCTGCGAGAGGCCCACCGGGTGCTGCGACCGGGCGGCGCCGTCTTCGCCTTCGACCCGAACCTGCTGCACCCGGCCATGGCGCTCTTCCGACATCCGAAGAGCCCGCTCTACACGGCGGCCGGCGTGAGCCCCAACGAGAAGCCCCTGCTTCCGTCGGCGCTGCGGAGCGCCTTCACGGCCGCCGGCTTCACCGACCTGCGCCAGCACGCCCAGGCGGACATCCCCTATCGCGAGGTGGCGCCCCCCGTCCTGAACGCCCTGCTGCGGGTTTACAACCTTCTCGACCACGCCATGCACCTCTCGGGCGCGGGCCGGTGGCTCGGCTCCTTCGTCGTCACTGCCGCACGCCGACCGCTGCAGGCCTGAGATGCCCCGCTTCTCGGTCGTCGTCCCCGTCTTCAACGAGGCCGAGCTGATCGGTGCGACCCTGGAGCGGATGCGGGAGCTGCTGCCCCCGGACCACGAGGTGCTGCTCTGCTACGACCACGAAGACGACACCACGCTGCCCGCCGCTCGCGCGCTCCCCGAAGATCGCCGGCCCGAGGGGCTCCGCTTCGTCCGGAACGAGCTCGGCCCGGGGCCACGCTTCGCCATCGAGGCGGGCATGCGTGCCGCCGAGAGCCCGGTGGTCTTCGTCGCGATGGCCGACCTCTCCGACGACCTCGAGCAGTGCGGCGAGATGCTCGAGCGCGCGGAGGCCGGGGCGGACGTCGTGTGCGCCAGTCGCTACATGCCGGGTGGCGAGCAGATCGGCGGTCCCTGGCTGAAGGGACAGCTCAGTCGCTGGGCCGGACTCTCCCTCTACTGGCTCACCGGCCTTGCCACCCGCGACCCGACCAACAGCTTCAAGGCCTATCGCCGCGACTTCCTCGAGCGCACCCGGATCGAGACCGAGGCGGGCTTCGCACTGGGCATCGAGCTCACCGTCAAGGCCCACTTCGGCGGAGGCCGCGTCGAAGAGGTGCCGGCCCGATGGTGGGACCGGAGCGCGGGAGAGAGCCGATTCCGCCTCCTCCGCTGGCTCCCGGGATACCTGCGCTGGTACTTCTTCGCCTTCCGCGCGCGCGCTGCGGCGGCGCTGCGGAGCGGGGGCCTCGCCTGTGTCCTGGCGCTCCTCGTCGCCGGCGTCGCCCAGCTTCCGATCCTCGGCCACTCCTTCTTCGCCGACGACTTCCGCCACCTGTACGACCTCGCCGTACGGCCCGTGGGCGAGTTCCTCCTGCTTCCCCACGGCGGGCACCTGCTCTCGAGCTGGCGCCTCGTCTTCTGGGTCTTCGAGGCGAGCTTCGGACTCGAGGCCCGGCTCTGGTTCCTGGCGACCTGGCTGACCCATCTCGCGAACGTCGCGCTGGTCTACGCAACGGCGCGCCAGCTCGGAACGAGCGCCCCGGTCGCCGGCACGCTCGGCGCGCTGTGGGGAGCCTCGTTCCTGGCACGGGGCTCACTGGCCTGGATCTCCGTCTACCCCCACGTCCTGGCCACGACCTTCGTACTCCTGGCCATCCACGACGTGCTCCGTGTCGCCAACGGGCGAGCCGGCGAGCCGGTCCGGGCGGGCCTGCGGTGGATGCTGCTGCTCCTGCTCGCCGCCAACAGCTTCGGCGTCGCGATCGGCGTCGCGGTGTTCTTCCCCTTCGCGTGCTGGCTGCTGCTTTCGGGATCGGGACGACGCGCCCGGGCCGTGGCCCTCCTCTGCACGCTCTGGCTGCTCGTACCCCTCAACTACGCACTCGTCGCGAGCCAGGCATCCGACGCGATGCCGACGCTCGAAGCGACCGGACCGGTTCAGTGGTCTCATGTCCTCTTCGTCCTGGATCTCGCGGCTCGCCTCACCGGGTACGGCGTCGCCACGGCGGTCACCGGCCCCCTGTTGGCGCTCACCCCCGGGCCGGCGATCCGGGTGGCTGACGGACTCCTGGCCGGAACACCCATCCAGGATGCGACCCCCTGGATCTTCACCGTCGCGATCCTCGTCGGACTCGCCATCCTCTGGCTCCTCCTTCGGGCCGACGCGCGGGCCCGGCGCAGCGCGCTGGCCCTCCTCCTCCTCCTCCTCGCCACCTACCTCCCGATCGCCCACGGCCGATCCTGGAACACCGCTGCCGACGCCGCCCTCTGGTCCCGCGCGCGATACCACTACCTGGCGCCCGCCCTCTTCTGGCTGGCACTCGCGCCGCTCCTGCCGCGATCGGCGGCCTTCGGCCCGACGGCGAGGCGCGCCGTCGCAACCGCGCTCGCGCTCTTCGTCGCGCTGAGCGCGTGGTGGTCGTACCAGATGCCGCTCGATGCGGTGCTCACCGCGGACATGGAGGAGTCCCGTCAACACCTCTCCCGAACCCGCACCCGAATCGACCGTCGGATCGACCGGACGCGACCGGGCGGGACCGCGTGGCTGCGGAACCGGAGCTACGAGCTCGGTCTCCCGCACCCGTTCCCGGGATGGGCGGCAATCTTCACCATCGTGTACCCCGAGAATCGCGTGCGCGGCCGGGAGGTGCGCTTCGTCGAGCCGGACCCGGAGCGCCGCGAGTGGATCTACCGGGGAGGCGGCGAGCGGATGCGGGAACTGATCGTCGCGCCGGAAGAGGTTCCCGAGGCCGACCGCAAGCCGCGCAAGCGCCGACGCGGCGCCGAGACCGAGCGCACGGGAGACACGAGGTGAGGCGGCATCTCCTGCGAGGGGTGCGCACCAGCGCCGGCTGGGGGATCGGCGTCCTGGTGCTGTCGCTCGCATGCGGCGAGCAGCCCGCACCTCGCTCGCCCCAGCGCCTCGAGATCGGCGCAGGCGTCGTCCGCTTCGGCGAAGTCGCTCGTCGCTACGGACCCGGCTCCGAGTCCCGCGCGGTACTCGCACCCGGCAACCCGCTCGAGCTGGAGCTGACCGACGCCCCGCACGGGGAGCTGCGACTGGCCGTCGCACTCGAGGGCGCCGAGCCCGGGGCGTCGGCGACCTGCCGAGCGTCGCTCGAGGCGGACGACGGGAGC
>JANQSB010000352.1 GCA_028284295.1 Myxococcota bacterium
CGCTGGCGACCGTCTCGCCCAGCCGGTCCGCCCAGCAGCTCTGCTGCCGATAGACCGCGTAGCCGCTCACCAGGCCGGCGGCCTGGCTCAGCAGGCCCCGGGCGTTGAGCTCGTCGAAGAGCACCGGCACCTCGCAGGTCCCGACCTTGCGCGCCCCCAGCTTGCGCAGGGCCCGGCGGGCGGCGTGGCGACCCACGGCAGCCGCGTCTTCGAGCCGGTCGAGCCGCCGGCCCGCCGTCATCCAGTAGTCGCGCTGCTTGTGGCCGCCCTCCTCGGCCAGCGGCTCGGCGTAGAGGCCGTGGCTCGAGCTGCGGTAGTCGCCCAGGAAGCCCGCGGTGTTGCCGTACACGATGTCCGCGAAGTCCGAGCTGGCCTGGCTGCCCTCCGAGTTGGTGATGCGCGCGTCGGTCTCCCGCGCCGCACCCTCGGCCCGCCGGGCCTCCTCGATCCGGGACTCGACGGACACGTGGCGGTCGGATTCGCAATCGAGCTCGAGGTCGGGGACCACGTCGGCGAAGCCGCCCTCGGGAAGTCCGGCGCTCGGGTCCGGCGCGGTGGCGCGAGCGAGCGCCACGGTGTCGTCCACCATCCGGTCGACCGAGTCGGGAAGCAGGTCGCTCGTGGAGGTCGTCGCGCTGCGCGTGCCGTCGGGCCCGGGGAGCAGGGCGCGGATGCCGATTCCCCGCTCTCGCGCCTGCTTGACGAAGTCGATCTCGTCGCCCCGGACCCGGACCTCGTGGGAGTCGGACTCGATGGCGACCACGTCGCCGTCGGCGCCCGCCTTCTTCAGCCGCTCCGTGGCGCGGCGGACCACCTCTTGCAGATCCGTCGCGGCGCTCATCCCTGGGTGCCTCCCACGGTGATCCCGTCGATGCGGAGGGTCGGCATGCCGACGCCGACGGGCACTCCCTGGCCGTCCTTGCCGCAGGTGCCGACGCCGAGGTCCAGCTCGAGATCGTGTCCGATGCGGGAGATCCGCTGCATCACGTCGGGGCCATTGCCGATCAGGGTCGCGCCCTTGACGGGGGCACCGATCCGGCCGTCCTCGATCCGGTAGGCCTCGTTGGCGCTGAAGACGAACTTGCCGCTGGTGATGTCCACCTGGCCGCCGCCGAAGGACACCGCGTAGAGCCCGTTCTTCACGGAGCGCAGGATCTCCTCGGGGTCGTCGGGGCCGGCCAGCATGAAGGTGTTGGTCATCCGCGGCATCGGGAGGTGCGCGTAGCTCTCCCGGCGCCCGTTACCCGTCGGCTCCGCACCCATCAGCCGGGCGTTGAGGCGGTCCTGCATGTAGCCGACCAGGATGCCGTCCTCGATGAGGGTGGTGCGCTGCGTGGGCGTTCCCTCGTCGTCGACGTTGAGCGAGCCGCGGCGCTCGGCGATGGTTCCGTCGTCCACGACGGTGACGCCTCGCGACGCGACCGGCTCGCCGATCCGATCGCTGAAGGCGGAGGTCTTCTTGCGGTTGAAGTCGCCTTCCAGGCCGTGGCCCACCGCCTCGTGCAGCAGGATTCCGGGCCAGCCCGGTCCGAGCACCACATCCATCTCGCCCGCCGGGCAGTCCTCGGCCTCGAGGTTCAGGGTGCCCACGCGCACGGCCTCGTCCACCAGCGGCTTCCACGCCGTGGGATCGAGCAGGCGATCGAGGTCGTAGCGGCCTCCCATGCCCTGGTAGCCGATCTCCATCCGCTCGCCGTCGCCGACGATGACCTGGACGTTGAGTCGCACCAGGGGCCGCACGTCGCCGGCCAGCCCGCCCTCGCTTCCCGCGATCAGGAGGTGCCGGTGCTGGCACACGACGCTCGCCATCACCTCCCGGACGCGCGGGTCCCGCGCTCGCGCGTATCCGTCCATCTCCTCGAGGAGCGCGATCTTCGTCTCGACGGGGACCTCGGTGGGGGACTCCGCGATCGGGTAGAGGTCGTGGGCCGTTCGGCTCCGACGCACGGGAACGCTGCCCGGGTCGCGGCTCTGGTCGGAGATCGCGCGGGCGGTCGCGGCGGCGAGCTTCACGCTCTCGACGTCGAGCTCGTCCGAATGCGCATAGCCCTGGCGCTCGCCCGACACGGCGCGGACGCCGACCCCCTGCTCGAGGTGGCGGCTGCCGCTCTTGACGATCCCCTCCTCGAGGGACACCGAGTCCTGGGTGCTGTACTCGAAGAAGAGGTCCGCGTAGTCGACGCGGCGTTCCAGGGCCGTGCCCAGGGAGGACGACAGGGCTCCCTCGTCGAGCCCGAAGCGGTCGCGGAAGAAGTCGAGCGCGCTGCCAGGGGGCGCCTTCGAGTCGGGTCGGTCGTCGGTAGAGGGCATCCGGGCTCCGGGTCGGTTCGGGGGGCTTGCGAGGCGCGAGCGTAGCGAGATCGTTCCGCCCGGACCGGGCCGCCGGGGCGAAAAAGTCCGCTGCTTCGGGCGACTGGAGGACTTTCGTCAGGTGGTCTGACAGCCCCGATCGCTCGCTTCAGCCGGGCTTGCGCGCCGACGCGATGAAGGTGTCGGGCAGGTCGCGACCGCGCGCCGTCGACCGCTCGATCGAGATCCGGACCGCCTCCAGGCCCGCCTGCTCGAGCCAGTCGCGCACCGCCTGCTCGGGGAATCCGAGCCACACCACCCGGAGCTCCTGGCGCATCCACTCGTGCTCGTGCTCCAGGAAGTCGGCGATCACCACGCTGCCGCCGGGACGGACCACGCGCGCCATGTCGCGAAGCGCTTCGCCGGGCGAAGGCAGGTAGTGGAGCACCATGTGGGCGAACGCCGCGTCCACCGAGTCGTCCTCGAGGGGCAGCCGGTGGGCCTCGCCGCGTCGCAGGTCGACGGCTTCGAGGCGCCCCTCGGTCTCGAGCTTGGCGCGGGCGGCATCGAGCATGCGGGAGGAGTTGTCCACCCCGATGACCTGCAGCCCCAGCGCCGCGAGCTCGGATGCGAGGATGCCGGTGCCGGTGCCGACGTCGGCGACCACCTGGCGCTCGTCGATCAGCCGGGCCACCGCGCGTGCGCGCAGGAGGTCGTCGTGGAAGACCTTGCGCAGGGCGTCCCACTCCGGTCCGACGGCGTCGAAGAAGGTCCGCGAGCGCTCGCCGCGTGCCTCCAGGGTCTGCTCCAACGCGGCCCGGTCGCGCTGGGCGGTCGGATCGTGCTCGAGATTCCGCCGCACGAGGTTCCAGGTGTCCCGCCAGGCGCCCTCGGTGGGCGGGTTGAAGCGGTAGGACACGTAGGTTCCGTCGCGGCGGTCCGCCAGCAGCCCGGCCTCGCGCAGGATCGCGAGATGACGCGACACCCGGGACTGCGCCATCCCCAGCACGTCCATCAGCTCCTGCACCACGAGCTCTTCACGCTCCAGCAGGCCGAGGATCCGCAGGCGGGTGGGGTCCGAGAAGATCTTGAAGACCCGCTGGAGCTCCTCGGCGGCGGTGCCGGGGGTCATCGATCCTTCACCACCGGGTTCGTGACGGTGCCGCCCACCTCGAGGGTGTTGGGTCCGCGGCCGGCCGCGCTACCGAGCATGCCTCCCACGGCAGGATCCTCGACCTCGAACTGGATCGTCAGCGAGAGCGGCCGACGCTCGGGCGAGGGGCCGTGGCCGATCTGGCCCCCGATGGTTCCCGAGATCATCGGGCCCTCGAGCGAGACGTCCCGGACCTCGAGGAAGCTCTCGTCGCCGAAGACCAGGACGCCGTGCAGTCGCTCGAAGGGAACCGCGATCGGCGCCTGGGGAGGCGCGAAGGAGCCGTCCCGGAGGTCGAAGTCGATGCTTCCGAGCCAGTGACCTCCCGCCTCGGCCCCGGCGCCGTGGACGTCGACGGCGGCGTAGAGGAGGCCTTCGACGGACATCGACCGCAGCATGTCCACGGGCAGGGTCTCCACCCGCACCTCGCGGAGGTCGCCTTGCCAGCCCCCGAACTCCCCCAGCGTCAGCACGCCGTCGCCCTGGCCGATCTCGCTCTCCACGTCCAGATGCAGGGCCGGCGTGCCCTTCAACCAGGCGAGGGACCAGGCCGGCCGCACCACCAGCTCCTGGAGCACCAGGGTCTGGCCTCCTTCGGGAGCGGCCAGGACCTCGCGCGCGGCCAGGCCGGGACCCGCGAAGCCCAGGTGCGGTGCCAGCTCTCCGATCCGCACGCGCATCCGGGTCGCGCCTTCCACCTGGCTCTCCAGACGCTCGGCCAGGAGCTCGTAGGGGAAGCCCAGGAACACGAAGAAGGTCGTGAGCACGAAGCCGCTGAGCGGCCAGGAGAAACGAGCCAGCCAGCGCGGGATCGCGAAGCTGCGGGGCGGGGCGGCCACCTTCCTAGATGGCCTCGAAGGAGGAGACGGTGAAACCGACCTCGAGCAGGTCGTTCTTGTCCGCCCGGGTCTTGATCCGCAGGCCCTTCACCGAGAACTGTCGCGGCGAGGACTCGATGTTGTGGAGCAGGTTGACGATCTGCGTCAGGGTGACGTTCTTGAGCGCGACCTCGACCCGGGTCTCCCGGTAGAGATCGTTGTCCGGGGAGGAGCGCTCCTCCATCGAGTCGATCTTGACCGCCGCGGCGCTCGCCAGCGACTCCAGCAGCGTGAGGGTGTTGCGTCGGTCCTGGTTGTTCCGGATTCGCTGCTCCACCGAGCTGAGTCGGGCCTCGATCTCGTCGTACTCCCGTCGCAGACGCACCATCAGCTGGACGTCGCGCTCCGCTGCATCGACGCGGGCGCTCGACGCGGACTGGGCCGCCGCGATCGGTCGGACGACCGCGAAGAAGAGCAGGGTGGCGACGAGGCTGACGCCCAGGACCGAGAGCAGCATCCGCTCTCGCGGCTCGAAGTTGTCCCAGATGGTCAGGAAGCGGTCGATGAGCTCGCTCACGAGGTCTCTCCCGGGACCGCGAGAGGAATCGTCAGGTTGAAGGTCTTTCCGTCCCGGCGTCGGCTGGCCTTCACCTCGCCGTCGATCTTGGCCTCCCGGAAGGGGTCCGAGGCGGCGAGCTGGGACTCGAGGCGGTCTGCCGCCTCGAAGCTGGTCGAGAAGACCTTGATGCGGATCACCCGCCGGTCGATGCTGACCTCCTCGAACTTCACCTCGAGGTCGGCGGGGACCCTGCGCGAGAGTTCGGCCAGCAGGTCGAGTGCGGATCGGTTGCCCCCGTAGACGCCCAGGAAGTCCGCGCGGTCGCGCGCGCGCACTCCCGCCGCGCGCATGGCGGCAATCGGGTTGTCGGGAACGGGCTCGTCGGGGAAGGCCTCGCTGTAGAGCTGGGCCACCTGCTGCTCGAGGCGTGCGGCCCGGCGCGAGTCGAGGACGATCTGCGTGACCACCGAGGCGCCCAGGAGCGCCACCACTCCGGCGGCCAGGATGGCCGTCGGACGGATCTCCTTGCCGAAGTACTGCCGGAAGTCGGTCCGGTACGCGAACTCCTGCTGCCGGAAGTTCATCCGAGTGGCGACCCGCGTCGTTCCGCGCAGCGCCAGCGCGATGGCCGGTGCGAAGAGCAGGGGGTCGCCCCCGGCGACCAGGGCCGCGCCTTCCTCGCTGGCCGGCAGCGCCAGCTTCTCGCAGGGCAGGCCCATCCGCTGGCCGAGATACTCGTCGAGACGGTGCAGCTTGGCGGTGCCGCCCATCAGCGTGACCGCGGAGACGCGGGCGTCCGCCGCGCCGCCGATCACCGCCTCGAGCGACTCCAGGGTGCGGATGATCTCCCGCGCGATGCGGTCCACCACGGCGAGCGCGCCGGGCGAGCTGCTGTTGAAGCCCAGCTGGAAGATCCCGTCCTCGCACTTGGACTGCTCGGCGACCTCGAGGTCGACACCCCGGTCCCGGGCCAGGGCCTGCGTGATGGCTTCCCCGCCGACGGGCAGGGTCCGCGTCGCGACCGCCTTTCCGTCGATGAGCAGGCAGAGGGTGGTCTTCCGGTGTCCCAGGTCCGCGAGCAGGCGCGTGCCTGGAAGATCGAAGAGGGTCGCCAGGTTCGCGAGCACGAAGCCCTCGGCCTCGAGCACACGCGGGTCGCAGTTGGCCAGGGACAGCTCGGAGACCAGCTCCGCGACGTGCTTGCGCTGGACCACCGCCGCCGCGACGACGGCGTGGTTGCGGTCGCCGCGGATGACCTCCCAGTCGACCAGCAGGTCCTCGATGGGGAAGGGGACCTCGCCCTCCACCTCGAAGGGAACTGCACCGGCCAGCTTCCTCCGGTCGCCGAAGGGGAACTCCAGCCGGCGCGACGAGATGTGGTGACCCGGCACCGCGGCGATCACGTGCTCGGCCGGAAGGTGGTGGGTCCGGAAGAAGCGGCGAAGCAGCTCCGGGAGATCCGACTCGTCGTCGGTGGATGGATGCAGGCGCAGCTGGGCGGGCTCGAGGGTGCGGAGCGTCTGCCGCAGCTCGACTGCCTTGATGCTGTGGGAGCCCAGGTCGAGCCCCACCACGTTCTTCATCATCGGCATGAGGTCAGCTCACCGTTCCCGTTCGGGTCGCGGGGGGTCCCTGCTTCGTTTCGGTCGAACGGGCCGATCCCATCACTCGGTCCGCCAGAATAGCAGCTGGGGTTCGAGCAGATTGGAACGGTCCACTACGGTCACCACGGTGCGCTCGACGTTCCCCACCTTCGCGCGGGAGCGGATCGTGAAGACGCCGGACTGGTCGGGCAGCTCGATCTCGGGGAAGATGCTGCCCTCGCCGAGGTCCATCTCGCTGAGGCTCACGCAGTCGGAGCCCTCCGTCGAGCCCGTGCACACCACCTGGCCGGCTTCCCGGGCCCTCAGGATGCGCCCCACGGTGTCGGCGTCGACCAGGCGCTTCTCGCCCGACACCCCGTGGTAGATCAGCGCCAGGACATGGGGCGGTGCCGTGTTCAGGTTGATGCCGTTGCCTCCGACGATCGGGTACACGGTGACGTAGCGGCGCAAGGCCTCCACGAGCTGGACGTCGAAGCCCTCCACCAGACCGACCTCCTCGACGGACATCAGGGGGCGGTTCGCGGGGTTGTAGGGCGGGTCCTGGGACTGGTAGTAGTCGCCCTCGCCACCCCCGACGACTCGGGTGTCGTCCGGGTCCATCCAGTCGATCAGGTTCCGCGCGAGTTCGCGCGCGTCGTAGAGCTTCTCGCCCGGGTCGATGGGCATCTCGTCGATGACCTTCTGCAGGAGCTCCACCAGGAACTCCTCGGCCTCGGGCTCGGCGCGGGTCTTCTCGCCCGCGTAGGGGACCACGGCGTTGAGGTTCAGGCGCGCGCCGGCATCCTGCACGTCGATCACCAGGCTCCCGCCTTCGGCGTCGACGATCTCGAAGTTGCGCGTCTGGTTCCACAGGTCGTCGAGGGTGTTGCCCGGGGTCGCGACCAGCTCGGTGGTCTCGAAGTTCTCGGCGGCGCCCTTGAGCAGGCGGTCGGAGAGGATCAGCGCGATGCCGAGGCGCACCCCGCCGCGGGCCAGGGCCGCCGCCCGCTGGGAGTCGTCCCGGTTCCGGACGATCAGGCTGTCGATCACCGCGCGTCGCGTGAAGCTGATCATCGACACCGAGAGCATCAGCGCGAGCACCAGCACCAGCGCGAGGATCATGCCGCCTTCGCGGTGCGGCTTCGTGAATCTTCGCCAGGAGCTCATCGGATGCGCAGGCCTCCGCCGCTCTCGTCGGGATCCTCGGTCTCGCTCTGGCCTTCGGACCGCGGCGCCTCGTCCTCTTCCTCCTCGTCGAAGTCCTCTTCGTCCTCCGCTGCCTCCTCCTCCGCGGCAAGGATTCCGGTCCGGGCCTCGAGGATCGCGGCCACGTCGATCGGCTTCATGGGAATCAGCACCTGACGGCGATAGCTCGGCGCTTCGTCGTCCAGGGCCGCGAAGGTCCCGAAGTCGTCGAAGTCGTCCGTCTCGCTCTCCGGCAGGAAGGCGATCTCCAGCTCGGCCGCGGCGGGGAGCAGGCTCGACTGCTCGAGCTGGGTGGAGTCCCACTCGTCGATCCACTCGCCGGTGTCGTCGCGGAAGCGCATCGCGAAGCGCGAGATCCCCTCGGCGACGAGCATGAAGCGTTCGTCGTCCCGCGTCAGGAACTCGTTGACGGGAGGCTCCGCTGCGCCGGGTGCCACGGCTCGCAGCAGCTCGAAGCCGGCTCCTTCTTCGGCGGGCTCGAGCAGCCAGGCGACCATCGCCAGGTCGGATCCGTGATCCAGCCGGTTGCGCGGCTGGTAGTTGCGGGTCATGAACTGGACCCGGTCGGCGGCCTCGCCGCCCATGGCGCCGTCGGCGAGGAAGGCCCAGGGGTGGTAGAGCGGGTCGACCTCCGCGGGCTTCGCGACCAGGAAGGCGCCCTCCAGGTCCCGTGCCAGCCGGTCGAGCACGGCCACCGCCTGTCTCCCCTGGCGGGTCCGCGCGGCCGCCGCGTCGGTGGCGTCGCTGAGGTCGACGTAGAAGGTCAGGGCGACGGTCATCACCACGGCCGTGAGGAAGACCGCGGCCAGCACCTCGATCAGGGTGAAGGCGAGGCTTCGGCGGACGGGGCTCGCCCTCATTCCTCGTCGTCCTCGTCGGGGGGCTGGGCGTTGCGCAGCTGCTCCGGGGGGAGCGCGCGCAGGGCCGCGCCCAGAGCGTCCGGGTTCTCGCGCAGGGCCTGCTCGATGGCTTCCTCCACGCCCGATGGGTCCCACGCATAGGTGAAGCGGGTGACCGAGACCTCTTCGTGGCCCTCCTGCCAGCTGACGGCGACGCGCACCGTGTAGAGGTCCGCTGCCAGGTTGGCGAGGTCTCCCTGCAGCAGCAGCGAGAAGAACTCGTCGGTGGCGACCAGCTCGTCGTTCTCCATGCTGCCGGTCTCGATGCGGACGATGAACTCGTCCTGCTCCTTCTCCTCCGTGCCGTCTTCGGGGAAGCTCCCTTCGTCGAAGCCGAGCTCCAGCTCCATCAGGGTCTGGTCTGCCAGCAGCGACGCGCGAATCCGCCTCTCGTTCTCGCCTTCGCTGCGCTGACCCTGGATCGCGATGCTCGCGAGCACCGAGAACCAGATTCCGAGGATGGCGACGGCCGCCAGGACCTCGAGCAGCGTGAAGGCGCTCTCAGTCGACTTCTTCATGGATCCGGACCGTCTCGAGGAGTGGGGCGACGTCGAGGTCGATGCTGCGCTGGTCGGGGTCGGAGATGACGATCTGGGACGCGTCGGTCGAGCCGTCGGCGTCGAAGATCACGAAGGCCTCCCCCGTCTCGATCCAGCCTTCGGTGGTGTCGATGCCCTCGAAGAAGTACCCGGCCTCGAGCGGCTCCATGGCCCCGAACTTGTTCGGGATGGGGTAGTAGGCGAGCTCGTCCTCGAGCGGGGGCGAGAGGTCGACCGCGTAGGGATCGATCTCCTCCTCGACCTCGACGAGAGACCCTTCCTCCCCGAGGAAGCTGGCTTCGGTGACGAGCCACTCGATGCCGAAGCGGCCGTTCTCCAGGTCGAGCACCACCCGGTGGGGCTTCCCGGTGACGATCGCCCGCTGGCGCGCCAGCTCCAGTGTCGCGGCGACCCGGTCCCCCTGCTTGCGCAGATTGCGCCCACCGCCCGCACCGATCGCGGGCAGCATCAGGCTCATCAGCAGGCCGAGGATCATCACCACGGCCAGGACCTCGATCAGGGTGAAGCCGGATCGCGGCCCTCCGTCGCCCGCTCTCTCACTCCGCGACTTCGTCACTGCTCCAGTTACCGATGTCGGCGTTCTGTCCGCTGCCGCCCGCGCTTCCGTCGGGACCGAAGGACCACACGTCGAAGGTGTGGGGGTTGCGCTGGCCGGGCGCCTGATACTGGAAATCGTTCCCCCACTGGTCCTTCAGCGCGCTGCGGTCCTTCAGGTAGCCACCCGGGGGGTAGTTGCGGGCATCGGCCGGCGCGTCGATCAGGGCGCCCAGCCCCTGCTCGCTGCTGGGGTAACGCGCGTTGTCCATCCGGTAGAACTCGAGCGCGTTCTCGATCTGCTTGACCTGCATGCGCGTGGTCGCCACCCGCGCATCGTCGACGCGACTGAAGACGGTGACACCGACGACGCCCATCAGGAGACCCATGATGATGACGACCGCCATGATCTCGATCAGGGTGAACCCCGAGCTCCGGCGCTCTTCGTGCGCTTCGCGGCGCGGGTCCGCGTGCGGGTCGCACGCTGTCGAGCTGTCGTCGGGGGCTTGGAGGGGGAGGGCACGCATGGGTTCGGTTCTCCGTAGGCTGGGCCGTGGGCGCTCTCGCCCGCTTTCGGCCTCGGCGATGTTCATGCCAGGGCGTTCGTGACCTGGAGCAGCGGCATCAGGGTCGCCAGGATGATCACGAGGACGATGCCGACCATCACGAGGATGAGCAGCGGTTCGATGAGTGAGGTGAGCTTCGTGACCGTCGCTTCCACCTGCTCGTCGTAGGTGTTCGCCACCTTGTCGAGCATGGCCTCGAGCTCGCCACTTCGTTCGCCCACCTCGACCATCGTCGTCACCATGGGCGGGAACTCACCGCTGGCGCGCAGGGGACGGGCCAGCGGGGCGCCTTCGACGATGGCGGTTCGCGCGCCGTCGATCACCTCCGAGAGCACCTTGTTGTTGGCGACGAAGCGCGCGATGTCGAGGGACTGCACGATCCCCACGCCGGCCGAGAGCAGGGTGGCGAGCGTGCGGCTGAAGCGGGCGATGGCCACGACGCGCACGATCGATCCGACGACGGGCAGCTGCAGGGCCAAGCGATCCCAGGCCGCCCGCCCGCCCTCGGTCCGGATGAAGGCGCGCAGCGCGATCACGCCCGCGGCCAGCAAGCCGAGCAGGGCCCACCACCATTCGCGCACGAACGCCGAGCCGCCGATCACCCACTCGGTATAGAAGGGCAGATCCTGGTCGAGATCCTGGAGCAGGCTGGTGATCTGGGGCAGCACGAAGGTGACGAGCACCACGACGACCAGCGCCGTGAACGCGAGCATGAAGGCCGGGTACATCAGGATCGACGAGATCTTGCCCGAGAGCCGGACCTGCTCTTCCAGGTAGTCGGCGATGCGCATCAGCACGGGCTCCAGGGTGCCGCTCGCCTCTCCGGCGCGGATCATGCTGACGAAGAGGGTGTCGAACTCGCCGGAGTCGTGGAGCGCATCGGCCAGCGACGATCCCTCGTTGACCCGGTCGCGCACCTGGGCCATGACGGCCTTCAGGTAGGGGTGCTCGATCTGCTCCACCAGGGCGCCCATCGCTTCCACCAGCGGAATGCCGGCGCCCGTCAGCGTGGCGAGCTGCCTCGTCGCCACCGCCCGGGCCAGCTGTGGAATCCGGCGCCCGAGGTGGATGGGAACATTGAAGGAGAAGCGGGATTCGGCTTCGCTGTCCGGCGCGACCGCGGCCGCTCCGGCCGCGCTCTCGGCGATGTCGGTCAGGAAGATGCCGTCGTCGCGCATCTTGAGTCGCGCGGCGCGCAGATTCTCGGCGCTCACCTGCCCTCGGGTCGACTTGCCCGCAGCGGTGACTCCCTTGTACGCGTAGACCGGCACCTTCGAACTCCTGGCTCCTTAGCGACCGCCCGCCTCGAAACCCGTTCGACACGCAGGGCGGCTCTGTCGTTCCGTGGGAGCTTCCGGCCGTCCGGCTCGCGCCCCGGAGCTGTGCCTCAGATCTGTGCGACGGAGCCTTCCTCCTCCGTCGCGCGGATGACCTCGGAGACGGAGGTGATCCCGCGCAGCACCTTGCGGGCCCCGTCGATTCGCAGGGTTCCCATGCCCTTGCTGACAGCGGCCTTCTTGATCGTCTTCGAGTCGATGTTGCGCGAGACCATGGTTCGGATCTCGTCGTCGATCATCATCAGCTCGAAGATGCCGAGGCGACCCCGGTATCCGGTGTAGTTGCAGGCGGCGCAGCCGGTGGCCCGATACAGGGTGACGTCCCGGTCGGGCGGCTTCACGCCGATCTCCTGCAATTCCTCCTTGGTGGTCACGTAGGCCTCGCGACAGTCGGTGCACAGCACGCGGACGAGACGCTGTGCCAGCACCGAGACCAGCGACGAGCCCACGAGGAAGGGCTCGACGCCCATGTCCACGAGACGGGTGATCGCGCTCGGTGCGTCGTTGGTGTGCAGGGTCGAGAGCACCAGGTGGCCGGTCAGGGAGGCCTGGATCGCGATCTCCGCCGTCTCCAGGTCGCGGATCTCGCCGACGAGGATGACCGTGGGGTCCTGCCGCAGGATGGAGCGCAGGCCCTCGGAGAAGGTCAGGCCGACCTTGGTGTTGACCTCGATCTGGCCGATTCCGCCCTGCTGGATCTCCACCGGGTTCTCGATGGTGAGGATGTTCTTGTCGGGCTGGTTGATGGTGGCCAGCGCGGCATGCAGGGTGGTGGTCTTGCCGCTTCCGGTCGGGCCGGTCACCAGGAAGATGCCGTTGGGACGCTTCATGATCCGGTGGATGGCGGCGAGCTGGCTCTCGTTGAATCCGACCTTCTCGAGGTCGAGCAGGTCCTGCGAGTCCGGAAGCAGGCGCATGACCAGGCGCTCGCCGAAGGCGACCGGAACGGTCGACAGGCGGACGTCGTAGTCGCGCCCCGCGATCTTCAGCCGGATCCGGCCGTCCTGGGGATGGCGCTTCTCCGCGATGTCGAGCCCCCCCATGATCTTCACGCGGGAGGCGATGCTGGCCTGCAGCTGGCGGGGCAGGGGCTTCATCGGCTCGTAGAGCACGTCGTCGATGCGGAAGCGGACGCGGACCTGCTTCTCGAAGGGCTCGATGTGGATGTCGCTGGCTCGCTCCTTGACGGCGTGCTGGAGCAGTGAGTTCACCAATCGGATGATCGGGGCGTCGTCGGTGGCCTCGAGCAGGTCCTGGGGCTCGGGAATGTCGAGGGCGAGCTCGTCGAGATCGTCGGTGGCTTCCTCGGCGAGCTGGTCGGTCGCCGCGTGTCCGCGATCGTAGACGGAGTTGATGGCTTCGAGGATGAGGCGCTCGCTGGCCAGCTCGAGGCGCAGCTCGCAGCCGTCGAAGAGCAGGCGCAGGTCGTCGAGGGGCGCGGTGGCGAGCGGATTCGCGGCGACCACGCGCACCTCGTCGTCCACGGTTCGGCCCACGGCGATCAGGGTGTGTTGCTTCGCGAAGCCGATCGGGAGGGTCAGCGCCACCGCCTCGTCGATCTCGTCCGGCGGCAGCTCGGTGACCAGGCGCAGGTCGAGCTGCTCGGCGAGTCCGCGACGCACCTCGTCGGCGTTGAGCATTCCCTCCTCGACGAGGATCTCGGCCAGGGACTCCTGGCTCTCCAGCTGCCGCTCCCGCGCCTGCTCCAGCTGCTCCGGCTCCAGGCGGGTGGTGCGCAGCAGCACGGCGCCGAGATCGAGGGGCTCCAGACTCTCGACGGCTTCACTCATGCGCGGGTCTCCAGCGGGCTCACGGCTGCTCGCTCGTGTCGAATTTGTCGAGCTGGGTCTGCGGCGGGCGGGGGCTCTCTCCGGGGAGGAGCATGACGCCCGTGGACAGCCCGAAGGCCTCGTTCAGGACCTCGGCGGCGTCCTCGGCCTCTTCGAGGGTCTCGTAGGGGCCGATGCGCAGCTCGAAGACGACGAGGTCGTCCTGCTCGGCGGCCACCAGGGTGCCGTCGTATCCGCGATCGATCAGGATGGTCAGCTTCTCGGCCGCCATCTGCTCGTCGTAGAAGGCGCCCGCGGTGATCATGAAGCGATCCGGTGCGGCGGACGCCTGCTGCTCGGCCTTCCAGGCCGCGACCGCGCGCTCGCGATCGGCCTCGATCTCCTTCATCCGGGCCAGCGGGTAGAGCCGCGCCTGCTCGCGCAGCACGGCCTTGGCCGGGTTCTTGGTGCGCGCCCTCGGGCGGTCGTCGGCCTTGCCGCTCGCGAGGTAGCCGGCGCCGAGCCGTTCCTCGAACTCGCGGCGCTTGCGGATCGACTCGTACTCCATGTCGGCCGGGCTGCGAACGATGTGCGGCGTCAGGAAGATGAGCAGGTTGATCTTCTCGATGGTCTTCGACCGGGTCTTGAAGAACCAGCCCAGCACCGGCACGTCGCCGAGGTAGGGCGTCTTCGAGACCTGGTCCCCGTAGCTCTCCGAGAGCAGGCCGCCGATGACGACGGTCTGACTGTCCGCCACCACCAGGGTGTTCTCGATCTGCCGCTTCGCGAGCGTGACGCCGACCTCTTCGACGCTGCCCGCGACCGAGGGCACCACCGTGGTGTTCTCCTGGAAGATGTTGAGCCGCAGCGTGTTGCCCTCGCTGATCTGGGGCGTGACGCGCAGGGTGACGCCGACGTCCTGGCGCTCGACGGAGACCGAGGTGCTGGGTGCGATGTTGCCCGTCGCGGTCTGCAGGCGGTCCGTGATGATGGGGATGTTCTGTCCGATCTGGATCTCGGCCTCCTCGTTGTCGGAGGTCAGGAGATGGGGGGCGGCCACGACGTTCGAGTTGGCGTCGTTCTGGGCCGCCCGCAGGATCGCCTGGATGGTCGTATCACCGCTCTCGTAGCGGAAGTTGGTGATGAAGTTGCGCGCCCCGGCCGTCGCCAGCCCCGGCAGCCCGAAGGCTCCGCCGTCCGCCGCGCTGGCGATCACCAGGTTGAAGGCCTTGTTGAGCTCGATGCCGAGGTCCATGCCGAAGGTGTTGCTCTCGTTGACCTGCACCTCCATGATCAGCGCCTCGACGAGCACCTGGGGCCGCTCGATGTCGAGTTGCTCGATCACCTCGACGAGGGTCTCGTAGCCCTCCTTGCTGGCCTGGATGACCAGCGAGTTCGTGGAGGGGTCCGCGTTGATCTGGATGCCCTCGGCCAGGGCCGTGACCGCGGCCCGAACGGCCTGGGGCTGGCCTTCGGCCGTGGCGCCGCCGCGCTGCCGGCTGCTCCGCGGCTGTCCGCTGAGCAGGCCGTTGAGCGTGGTGGCGAGCTCCTCGGCGTCCGCGTGCTTGAGATAGTAGACGTGGATCTTCCCCTGACCGCGCACCGGGACGTCCAGGGTCTTGATGAGGCCGCGGATGTCGTCGAGCTGGTTCCGCGAAGCCAGGACGATCAGCGAGTTGGTGCGGTCGTCGGTGATGATGCGCACCTTGTTGCGCGCCGCGGCCTCGACCGTCTGCTGGTTCGCCTTGGCGGAGCGGTTGCGGCGGCTGGACCGGGCTCGGCGGGCCGCCGTGCCGCTCTTGGAGGTGCCTCCGGAGACCTCGGCGCCGTAGATCTCGGAGATCTGCGTGCCCAGGGTTCCCGCGTCCGCGTGCTCGATCTTGATGACCGCGAGCTCCTCCTTGAAGGTCTCGACGTCGATGGCCTCGAGGATGCGCAGCAGGCGGCGGATGTTGGTCGCCGTGTCGGTCAGGATGATCGTGTTGGTCGGCGGATAGGCGACCATCGACGCGTCCTTGGAGACCAGCGGCTTGATGGTGTTGGTGATCGCCTCGGCGTCGATGTAGAGGAGCGGAATCAGCCGGGTGACGAAGTGATCCCGGTTGGGGCTGGGGCGATCGTCCTGGATGATCTCGACGTTCGATTCCTTGGCCTCGCGGACCGGGATGATCTGGAGCACGTCCGCGGGGCCCTGGATCACCGTGAAGCCCTTCACGCGAAGCACCGACTCGAAGACCGCGTAGGCCTGCTCGATGGTCACCGGGGAGGGCGACACGATCGTCACCTTGCCGCGCACCTTGTCGTCGTAGATGAAGTTCTTGCCGGTGGTGCGGGCGATCATCTCGATCACGACGGCCAGGTCGACGTCCTTGAAGTCGAGGTGGACCGTCTCCTCGGCCGGGTCCTGTGCTTCGGCCGCGGCCTGCCGGGGCTGCGCCGCGACCCGGCGCCGCTGGGCGTCGGCGTCGGGAACCCCGAGCACGACGGCCAGGCACGCGGCCGCCAGGATGCCGTGGCGAGCGCGCTTCACTCGTTGTCCCCCGCCAGCAGCCGGTCGAGCTCGCCGGGACCCACGGTGATGGGGCCTCGGTTGGTCTCGATCTCGAGCTGCTCCGCCGAGGCCAGCTCCGGCAGGACCTTCGAGGCCGCCGAGGCGTCGTCCAGATCGATGCCGTTCACCGAGGTGATGACGTCGCCTTCCGAGAGCCCGATGCGCTCGTAGAGCCCCCCGGCTTCGACGTCGCGAAGCTCCATGCCGACCAGCTGGCCTTCCTCCCACTTCGGGAGCAGCCGGCCCTGGTCCTGACGGAGCAGGCTGCTCATGTCCCGCTGGCCGGTCTTGGCCTGCTGCAGCTCCTTCAGCCGATCGGTGATCGACCCGGTGTCGCGGCGGTTCGAACGGGACGCGGCGGCGGCGGAGCGACGACTGCGGCGCGCACTCCGATCGCGCGTGTTGCGGGCCTTCGTGACCGGTGCGGCCGCCTCGGCGAGCAGCAGCTCTTCCCGTCGCCCCTTGTTGTCGAGCACCACCCGGCGGCGCTCGATCCGGACCACGCGCGCCTGGGGGTGCTTCTCGAGGCTGTCCCCTTCGTGGAGCAGCTCGTGCTTGCGGCCGGTCTTGTCGCTGATCGCCGCCTTGGAGTTCTCGCGGACCGAGTGCACCTGGGTCCCCAGCAGCCGCACCGGCAGCTTGGTCTCTTCGAGCTCTTCGCTGGGCTCGGGCTCCGGCGGGGCGGTCACCGCGAAGGTCTGGGCGTCGAACAGGTTCCGGTCCAGGATGGGCTGGCGCTCGCTCCAGTCGCGACGGGGCGCGGCGGCCGGCGGGGCGGTCGTCTCGAACGCGGTCGGTGCCGGGCGCAGGTAGTCCGCGCTCACCTCGTTGAACACCGTGGCCACCTGGAAGCAGCAGACCGTGAAGAGTGCGACGTTCGCAATGCGGATTCCCAGTTGACCCATCTGGCCTGCTTCCCTCGCGGGTCTCGGTCACTCGACACGATCGGCGCCGCCAAGGTCTGCCGTCGCCTGTTTCGAAGGTCTCGCCCGTAGCGGCTGCGGCATCCCCCCGGGCTCCTGGGCGCGGGCGGGCCGACTATAGCCTTCGCCAAGGTCGCTACCAACCAAAACGCCGCGATTCCGGGGAGTTACTGAGCTGCCTACCGGCCACCGAAGTCCCTATCGGCGGTTCGGCCGCCGAGCTTATGGACTCCGTGCGCAAGAGCACCGTTCCGACCCCGGGTTCGGGTGGAATGGGCTCTACGAGTTGACACGGCCGGATGGGGGTCGAGGCTTCGGGCCATCCCCGCCCCGGGGCCCTCCGGGGCAACCCCATTTCTGGAGGCAGACAGGCTCGATGTCAGACTCAGGCAAGATCATCGGAATCGACCTCGGAACCACGAACTCCGTGGTCGCGGTGATGGAGGGCGGTCAGCCCACGGTCATCGCGAACGAGGAGGGCGGCCGCACGACCCCGTCCGTGATCGCATTCACCGACGAGGGCGAACGCCTCGTCGGATCGATCGCGAAGCGTCAGGCGGTCACCAACCCCACCCGCACCATCTACTCGATCAAGCGCTTCATGGGGCGCCGGCTCGACGAGGTCTCGGAAGAGGTCCGGCTGGTCCCCTACGAGGTCGCGGCGGGCGCCGACGGCGCCGCCGGCGTCGTGATCGACGGAAAGAGCTATACGCCGCCCGAGCTCTCGGCCATGACCCTGGCCAAGCTCAAGGCAGCGGCCGAGGCCTATCTGGGTGCCAGCGTGACGGGCGCGGTGATCACGGTCCCCGCGTACTTCAACGACGCCCAGCGCCAGGCCACCAAGGACGCGGGTCGCATCGCCGGCCTCGACGTCAAGCGCATCATCAACGAGCCGACGGCGGCCGCGCTGGCCTACGGGCTCGACAAGCAGGAAGACGAGAAGATCGCCGTCTTCGACTTCGGTGGCGGGACCTTCGACATCTCGATCCTCGAGGTGGGCGAGAACGTCGTCGAGGTGAAGGCCACCAACGGCGACACGCACCTCGGTGGCGACAACCTCGACCAGCTGCTGATCGAGTACCTGGTGGCGGAGTTCAAGAAGGACCAGGGGATCGACCTGATGGGCGACCCGATGGCCGTCCAGCGCCTGCGAGAGGCCGCCGAGAAGGCCAAGATCGAGCTGTCCTCGGCCCAGTCGACGGACATCAATCTGCCCTACATCACGGCGGACCAGTCGGGGCCGAAGCACCTGACCCTGAAGCTGTCCCGCCCGAAGTTCGAGCAGCTGATCGACGAGGCGGTCTCCCGCACCCTCGAGCCCTGCCGCAAGGCCCTGGCGGACGCCGGGCTCTCGGCTTCGGACATCGACGAGATCGTCCTGGTGGGTGGCTCGACGCGGATCCCGCTGGTCCAGCAGAAGGTGAAGGAACTCTTCGGCAAGGAGCCCAACCAGTCGGTGAATCCCGACGAGGTGGTGGCGGTCGGTGCCGCGGTACAGGGCGGCGTGCTGGCCGGTGACGTCAAGGACGTTCTCCTGCTCGACGTGACCCCGCTCTCGCTGGGCATCGAGACCCTGGGCGGCGTGATGACGAAGCTCATCGAGCGCAACACCACGATTCCCACCCGGGCGCAGCAGACCTTCTCGACGGCGGCGGACAACCAGCCGCAGGTGGAGATCCGGGTGCTGCAGGGCGAGCGCGAGATGGCCAACGACAACCGGGAGATCGGCCGCTTCTTCCTGGACGGCATCCCGGCCGCGCCGCGAGGCATCCCGCAGATCGAGGTCACCTTCGACATCGACGCGAACGGCATCCTCTCCGTCTCGGCCCAGGACAAGGCCAGCGGCAAGGAGCAGTCGGTCCGCATCGAGGGCTCGGGCGGGCTCGACGCCGGCGAGATCGACCGCATGGTCAAGGAGGCCGAGTCGCACGCCTCCGAGGACAAGGAGCGCCGCGAGGGCATCGAGAAGAAGAACAACCTCGACTCGATGATCTACCAGGCCGAGAAGCAGCTCTCGGAGAGCGGTGACAAGCTCGACGAGGGGCAGAAGGCCACGCTGGAGTCGGCCCTGGCGGACGCCCGCAAGGACCTCGAGAGCGACGATCCGGGACGGATCTCGGCCGGTCTCGAGCGACTGCAGGGCGAGCTCCACAAGGTGGCCGAGGCGCTCTACAAGGCCGAGGCGGCCCAGGCCGGCCCCGCCGGCGAGCCGGCGGGCGACCCGGGCGGCGCCGGGGGTGGCGGCGATGACGACGACGTGATCGACGCCGAGTACACCGAGGAGAAGGGCTGAGCGGCCCGAGCGGGAGACCCGACATTCGCGATCCTTCCGACCCCGGCTCGTCGAGCGACCTGCTCGCCGAGTTCCCCGAGCGGCTGCGCGGGGAGCCCTGGACACCGGCCGTCGACATCTTCGAGACGGACGACGCGGTCGTCGTCCGTCTCGAGATGGCCGGGGTCCGCGGGGACGACCTGCGCGTCAACGTCGACGCCGAGGTGCTTCGCATCCGTGGCGCCCGTCGCATCCCGGACAGTACGGGGATCCGACGCCTGCATCAGATGGAGATCGCCTTCGGGCCCTTCGAGACGAGCGTTCGCCTCGGCGTCGCCTTCGATCGCGAGGGCGTGAGCGCCCATCTCGAGGACGGCCTGCTCGAGGTGCGGCTGCCGAAGCGTCGGCCCGTGCGCGTGACCGTCGAGACGGAAAGCGGATGAGCGACGAACACGCACGCGAGTCGGACGAGATCCGACCCTTCCAGACCACGACCGGGACCGAGATCGCCGTCGGCACCGACCCGGAAGAGGACGAGCACGGCCTCGGGCCCGATCTTCCGGCGGTACTTCCCGTGCTGCCGCTCAAGAACACCGTGCTCTTCCCGCACATCCTGTCGCCGCTGCTCGTCAACACGCACCGCTCCCAGGCCCTGATCGACGACGTGCTGGTACGCCCGGACCGCATGATGGTGGCGGCCGCGGTTCACGATCCCGCGCTCGAGGGCAGCCCCGGCCCCGACGACGTGTACCGGGTGGGGACGGTGCTGCGCGTGGTCAAGATGCTCAAGTTCCCCGACCAGTCCTATCGGCTGCTGGTGCAGGGGGTCGGCCGGGTCCGGATCGAGGAGTTCGAGGCGAGCGAGCCCTTCCTGCGCGCGCGTGTGAGCGCGATCGAAGACGAAGGCGACTACGACTCCGTCGAGATGACCGCGATGGTGCGCAACGTCGTGAGCCAGTTCGGCGAGCTCGTCTCCGAGAGCCCCCGGCTCTCTTCCGAGCTGCAGCTGGTGGCGGCCAACGTGGAGGATCCGAGCCAGCTCGCCGACATGGTCGCCCACAACCTCGAGCTCGACGTCGCCGGCAAGCAGCGCGTCCTCGAGGAACGCGACGTGGCGGAGCGGCTCAAGCAGGTGCTGGCCCAGATCGACCGGGAGAACGCCGCGCTGCGGATCGAGACGGAGATCAAGGAGAAGGTCCAGAACGAGATGGGCCGGACCCAGCGGGACTACATGCTGCGCCAGCAGCTGGAGGCGATCCGGCGCGAGCTCGGCGAGTCCGAGGAAGGGGAAGAGGGGGTCGAGGAGCTGCGCGAACGCGTGCTCCAGGCCGGCCTTCCGGAGGAGGCCCTCAAGCAGGCGAACCGCGAGCTCGAACGACTGGCGCAGACGCCGACGGCCGCCGCGGAGCACGGCGTCATCCGGACCTATCTCGAGTGGCTCGCCGACCTGCCCTGGGACAAGAGCTCCGAGGACTCGCTCGACGTGGCCGCCGCGCGGCGCATCCTCGACGAGGACCACTACGGGCTCGAGAAGGTGAAGGAGCGCATCGTCGAGTTCATCGCGGTGCTTTCGCTCAAGAAGGACCTGAAGGGGCCGATCCTCTGCTTCGTGGGACCTCCCGGCACCGGCAAGACCTCGCTGGGGCGTTCGATCGCGCGGGCGCTCGGACGCGAGTTCTCGCGACTCTCGCTCGGCGGCGTGCGCGACGAGGCCGAGATCCGGGGGCACCGACGGACCTACGTGGGTGCCATGCCCGGCCGCATCATCCAGAACCTCCGCAAGTGCGGAACCCGCAACCCGGTGTTCATGCTGGACGAGCTCGACAAGGTGGGGACGGACGTGCGGGGCGATCCCTCGTCGGCCCTGCTGGAGGTGCTCGACCCCGAGCAGAACGTCGATTTCAGCGACCACTACCTGGAGGTTCCCTTCGACCTCTCCCAGGTGCTCTTCATCGCGACCGCGAACCTGATCGATCCCGTGCCCGCGGCCCTGCGCGACCGCATGGAGGTGATCGAGCTGCCGGGCTACACGCTCGAGGAGAAGGTCGAGATCGCGCGTCAGTACCTGCTCCCCCGGCAGGCCGAGCAGAACGGCATCGCCTCGCTCGACTTCGACGTCAGCGAAGACGGCCTGCGCGCGATCTGCGAGCGCTACACCCGGGAGGCGGGGGTCCGGAACCTGGAGCGCGAGATCGGCTCGGTCTGTCGCAAGATCGCGCTTCGGGTCGCCGAGGAAGGGCTCGAGGGAGAGGTGCGGGTCGGTCCCGACGATCTCGCCGAGCTGTTGGGACCCGTGAAGTTCGAGCCCGAGCTGGCCGAGGAGACCGCGCGTCCGGGCGTCGCCGTGGGTCTGGCCTGGACCCCGGCCGGGGGTGACATCCTCTTCATCGAGTCCTCGCAGATGCCCGGACGGGGCGAGCTCAAGCTGACCGGCTCGCTGGGCGACGTGATGCGGGAGTCCGTCGAGGCGGCCCGCTCCTGGGTCCGAAGCCACGCGGACGAGCTGGGGGTCAAGAGCGAGGCCTTCGAGCAGACCGACGTCCACGTGCACGTGCCCTCGGGCGCGGTCCCCAAGGACGGGCCTTCCGCCGGCATCGGGATGGTCACCTCCCTGGCGTCGCTGTTCAGCCAGCGCCCCGTGGCTGCCGAGCTCGCCATGACCGGAGAGATCACCCTGCGCGGGAAGGTCTTGCCGGTGGGCGGGATCAAGGAGAAGCTGTTGGCCGCGAAGCGCGCCGGAATCCGCACGGTGGTGCTGCCCGAGAAGAATCGGCAGGACGTGGACGAGATTCCGGCGCCGCTCCTGGCAGGCCTGGATCTTCGTTTCGTGGGGACGATCGATGAAGCGCTGGCGCAGACCCTCTCCTGAGCTCTTCGCGGCGCTGCTGCTCGCGTCCGCGGCCGGTCCGGTGCTCGGCTGTGTGACGAGCGGGGCCCACGAAGAGGTCGTGCAGGAGCGGGACCAGCTGCTCGTGGCCAGGCGCGACCTCGAAGAAGAGGTGCGGCTGCTCAAGATCGCCAACCAGAGCCTCGACGATCACGTGGCCAAGCTCGTGAACGAGCGCGAAGAGCTGCTCGAGAACCGCGACTCCCTGACCACCCGCTTGAAGTCGACCCTCGAGGCCGAGGCCGAGCTCAGCTCGACCCTGCGCTCGCGAGAGGAGGAGCTGGCCGTCACGGCGGCGGCGCTGGTCGCCCAGAGCAAGCGGGTCGACGAGATGCAGGGCGCCTACGACGGTCTGGTGTCCGACCTCCAGGCCGAGGTCGAGCAGGGACAGATCCTCATCTCCCAGCTCGGAGAAGGCCTGCGCGTGAACGTCTCCCAGGACATCCTGTTCCCGTCCGGATCCGCAGTCCTCAGCGCCGAGGGTCGCAAGGTGTTGTCGTCCGTGGCGGCCCGGCTGAAGGAGCTCGACTACGACGTGGCCGTCGAGGGGCACAGCGACAACATGCCGATCCGTGGCGGCCTGGCGAAGCGCTATCCGACGAACTGGGAGCTGGCGGGAGCGCGTGCCGCGAGCGTCGTGCGCCTGTTCGTGAAGCGCGGGATCCCCGCCGATCGACTGACCGCCGTGTCGCACGGAGACGCGCAGCCGGTGGTCTCCAACGACACGGCGGAAGGACGGGCCCGGAACCGTCGCATCGAGATCCGACTGCGTCCGGTGGGCGCGGACGACGAGGCGCCGGCCGCGGCGGGAGCTGCTCGCAAGGCCTCGTGAGCCCCCGCGAACGGCTCGAGAAGATCCTGGCCTCCGCGATCCGCCGGGTCGAGGCGGGACGCTCGGTCGAGCGGGCGTTGCCGGCGATCCTGGACCCTCACGACGGCCCGCTCGTCGTCCTGGGCCTCGGGAAGGCGGCCCTTCCCATGGCGCGCACCGTCGCCGACGCGGCGGGCGACCGGGTCCGGCGCGGCCTGGTGGTCACCCGGGAAGGCCACGGTGGCCGTGTGGCCGGCTGGCCGGTTCGCGAGACCGCCCACCCGGTGCCCGACGCCCGCTGCGAGGCCGCGGCGCGCGAGGCCCTGGAGCTGGCGGCGGAGACCCGGGACAGCGAGCGCCTTCTGGTGCTGCTCTCGGGCGGGACGTCGTCCCTGACCGCCTGTCCCGCAGAGGGTCTCGACCTGCCGGATCTCGCGGTCACCACGCGCGCGCTGCTCGGCTGTGGCGCCGACATCGACGAGGTCAACTGCGTGCGCAAGCACCTGTCCGACTTCGCGGGCGGCCGGCTGGCGCGGGCGGCAGGGGCAGGGCGGATCGAGGTGCTCGTGGTGTCGGACGTGCTCGGGGATCGGCTCGACACGATCGGCTCGGGACCCTGTGCGCCGGACCCCACCAGCTTCGCGGACGCCGTGGCCGTGATCGACCGCTACGCGCTGCGCGCCGAGGTTCCCGGGCGCGTGCTGAAGCATCTCCTCGAGGCGGCGGACGAGACTCCGAAGCCCGGCGAGCGCATCTTCGAGCGGGTCCGCCACACGATCGTCGCGCGCAACGCCGATGCGATCGAGGCTGCGACCCGGGCCGCGGGTGAGCTCGGTCTGGAGCCCCTCGTCGTCGAGGAGCCCCTGTCCGGTGAGGCGCGCGATCAGGCGCTGCGGCTGCTCGAGGTCGCGCGGGGTGCCGACCGCGGCCGACCTCGTTGCCTGATCGCCGGTGGAGAGACCACGGTCACGGTTCGCGGATCCGGACGCGGAGGACGCAGCCAGGAGCTG
>JANQSB010000377.1 GCA_028284295.1 Myxococcota bacterium
ACAGCTCGAGAAGGCACTGGCCAACCCGAGCGACATCGAGGCGCACGCGCGCTCGCTCGTCCAGGGCCTGGCCACGGTCCTGCAGTGCTCGCTCCTCTACCGGCGCTCTCCCTCCGCCGTCGCCGAAGCCTTCAGCGCTGCCCGACTGGGACGCGGAGCATCCGGCTCGGCTTCCGACGCCCTGTTCGCCCTCGCGCCGCTCCACTACGGCGCCCTGCCGCGGGGCATGGAGCTCCAGCCGATCCTCGACCGCTCTTCGCCCCACCCGTGAAGCGGGCGCGGCCAGCTGGCTAGAGGTCGTCGACGAAGACGACGCCGTCGAAGGCGTCCGCGGCAAACGGCAGGTCGAGGCGGGGAGCCCGTTCGTGCCGCTCCGTGTAGACCAGCGGGCGCTCGGGAAAGCGTGTCGGGTAGTAGTTCATCTCGACGAGGGTGCGGGCCGCGCGCCGGGCCAGGGGCTGCGCGGACGAGAGCTCTTCGCGCGACGAGCACGTCCTGCAGGCGGGGATGGCTTCCGCGACCCCCGCCTCGGAGTAGCGGGACGGCGTGAAGGGCTCCTCGGCCCGTCCCCTCGAGGGCTCGGGAAGACCCCCCGCTCGCCACAGGGACGGCTTCCCGTCGTGGGGGAAGGGGTCCACCGGCTCGCCGTCCAGCCAGGTGTTGAAGTGCACGTGCGGCGCAC
This sequence comes from Myxococcota bacterium, assembly GCA_028284295.1. GTDB lineage: Bacteria > Myxococcota_A > UBA9160 > UBA9160 > UBA4427 > JAJDAN01. Next base: position 683 of record JANQSB010000377.1, read on the forward strand.
CGAAGGGAAAGGTCACCAGCGCATCGAGACCGCTGTAGCCCGACAACGCGATGGGCTGGCCGCGCTCGACCACGTCGCCCTCGCGCACGAGGGCCCGAGCCAGGTGGGCCGAGGTCGTCATCAAGCCGTCCCCGTGGTCGACGAAGACCTTGAGGCCGCCGCGATTGAACTCGGAGACCACGCGCCCCACCTCGCCGGGCGCCGCGGCCAACACCGGCGTTCCCACCGGGATCGCGAAGTCCGTGCCGTTGTGACTGTCGTAGCTGAGATCGCGCCCCCGGAAGTCGAGCACCTGGGTGCGACGGACCGACCAGCCCTCCTCGACCGGCGTCTGGCGGTGGTTGAACAGGTTCGTGACGATCGCGCGCCGCGGCACCGCGAAGCGCCGTCGCCACAGCGGCCAGGCGACTCGCGGGCGCAGCTGGGAGAGACTCGTAAGGTCGAAGCGACTCGGAGGCACGTCCTCCTGACCGCGAAGCGCGATCTGCGTCTGGGTCCAGCGTTCGCGGAGGGGATGCAGCCCGAGCGCCTCCCGGAACAGGCGGACCGGCGGCTGGGCGCGAGCGGCAGCGACGTCGGCGCAGGCTGCAGTCATGCCCCCGAGTCTACCCGGCCCTGCGCCGACCGGGGGCCGGGACCGTGGAAGCGGGCTACTTCGGAAAGAGCAGCTTCACCTCGATCTGGGCTTGCCAGGGCGGAGCCGGATCGGGCTTGACGACGTTGTAGAAGAAGCGGCCGCGAAGGTCGACCGGCTGCTTGCCCAGGCGGAAGATCTTTCCGAGGCCGCCGCCGAAGGGCACGGTCCAGCGCGAGCGGCTGTTGGCGTCCCAATCCGCGACGATCGTCGGATTCGACGTGAAGTAGAAGCCGGCCTCGAAGTTGTAGTTCACGAAGTACTGCAGACTGGTCGCATTGACGCTGTTGCGGTTGCTCTTCCCACCGACCGACCAGGCGTGCTGGACCAGGGTCCCGACCAACCAGGGGCCGGGCTTCGCCAGTACCACGGCGGCGGGCCCGAGCGACCACTTGCCCGTCCCGAGGCGGTCGTCGCTGGCCGTCGGAATGAACAGGCTCGGCCCCACTCCCCAGATGACCTTGCCGGTCTGCGGCGAGAAGAAGGCCTGGTAGTTGATGTCGCCGAAGCCGGTCTCGGTGTCCTCGCCGGGGCGGCGCCTTCCCTGGTGGATCAGCGACGCGATCACCCGATTGATCATCAGCAGCTTCGGCGTCAGCTCGACGGGATAGACCGGCTTCAGGGTCAGGTCGTACTCGAGCGCGTTCCGGGATCCGGAGTTGCCCCGGAGGTTGTTCTCCAGGGGCAGCGCGATCAGGTTCGCGATCGGGTTCTGCGACTTCTTCGCCAGCTCCAGATCGTCGGCCCCGACCGGGCCGGCGAACCCGACGAGAAGGAGCAGGGCGACGACCCCGCCCGCCCCACGGCGACGCGAGCGGGCCACCGCGGCCATCCTCATCGTCCCAGCCCTTCCGACCGCCACTCGGCGAGCCCTACGCAATCGCTCCACTGCTCTGCCGACTCGGCGACGGTACGCGGAAGATCGTCGCGTAGAGCACCGGCGCGAGACCCAGGGTGAGGAGCGTGGCGAAAGCCAGGCCGAAGGCGATCGTGATCGCCATGTCGTAGAAGAGCGGATCCCGCGAGATGATGATGGGCAGCATGCCCAGGATCGTCGTCAGCGTGGTCATCAGGATCGGCCGCAGGCGCGCCAGGCAGGCCATGACGATGGCCTCGTGGTCGTCGCGGCCGGCCGCCTTCTCGAGGTCGATCTGCTCGAGCATCACGATGGCGTTGTTCACCACGATGCCCACCAGGCTGAGGATGCCCAACAGGGCCATGAAGCTGTTGTAGCCGTTGCCGACGAGCAGACCGACCGCGACCCCGGTGAACGCCAGGGGAATGGTCAGCAGCACCACCACCGGCTTGCGGAAGGAGTTGAACTGTCCCACCAGGCAGATCATGACGCCGAAGAGGCACAACGGAACGAAGGCGAAGAGGGCCGTCTGGGCGTCGCCCTGGCTCTCGGTCTCGCCGCCCCACTCCCAGCTGAAGCCGCGCCCCAGCTCCTCGATCAGGGCATCGATGTCGTCCTGGACCGCGTCCTGCAGCTCGGTGGCGGTGAGCACCGTGTTGTTCGCCTCGACGGTGACCGTCGGCGCGTAGTCCCGGCGCCGGACCAGGTTGAAGGCGTTCTCCGGTCGGACGGTCGCGATCTGCACGAGCGGGACCGCGGTATCGGTGGTCCCCGAGAGCACGCTCGCCGTGAAGAGACGGTCTGCGTTGAGGCGCTCGGCAGCGAGGGCGCGGCCCGTCACCGGGATCTCCTCGTCACCCTGGCGCATGGCCGTCGGGCTGCTGCCGTCGAGGATCACGCGCAGGGAGTTCGCGATCTCCTCGTTGGTCACTCCCGCCCGCTGGGCGCGGGCCTGGTCGACCTCGACGATGGCCTGGGTTCGGCGCGACTCCCAGTCGTTGTAGATGTTGACGGAGTGGGGAACCGCGGCGAAGAGGTCCTCCACCTTCCTTCCCGCTTCCAGCAGGGCCGCACGCTGCCCGGGCAGCCCCAGTGAAGACAGACGCGCTTCCACGAGCCCGGTCTCGACGCTGCCCAGGAACATCCGTTTCGCCATGACCTCCATGGCGGGCCGCTCGCGGCGCGCGTGCTCGCGCAGCCGCTGCATGACCGGGCCGACCTCCGCGGTGGAGCCGACCGTCACCAGGATGAAGCCCATGTTCGACGCCGAAGGCTCGGGCGCGATGGTGATGAAGAAGCGGACGCCCCCGTTGCCCACGTAGGTCAGGGTCTGCACCACCTCGGGGTTCACGGACTCGTCGGCCAGCCAGTCGGCCAGGTCGCGAATCTGCCGATTCGTCTCCCGGATCCCGTAGTCGGGTGGCAGCTTGACGTCGACGAGGATCTGGGGTCGATCGGACTCCGGCATGAACTGACGCGGGATCATCCCGAAGAGCCAGACCCCCAGCACCAGGAAGCCCACCATCGCCAGCAGGAAGGGCGAGCGGTGGCGCATCAGGGCCTCGAGCAATCCGCGGTACCGGGTATAGAGGGGCTTCTCGTACTGGGCCGCGATCTCCTCCTCGGTGGTCTGGGGAGGCTTCAGGTAGCGGTTGCAGAGGATGGGCGTGACCGTCATCGCCAGCACCCACGAGGTCGCGAGGGAGATGAGGATCACCTGGGCCATGGAGCGCAGGTACTCCCCGGCGGCGTGGGGCGCCATCGCCAGGGGCACGAACATCAGCACGGTGGTGATCGAAGAGGTGAGCAGGGGCATCGACAAGGTCGCACCCGCGTTGCTGGCCGCGTCGACGCGATCCTCGCCCTGGAAGAGGCGGTTGCCGATCTCCTCGGCCATCACGATGCCGTTGTCGACGAGCAGACCCAGGGAGATGATGAGGGTCGCGAGCGAGATGCGGTGCATCGCGATGTCGAAGTAGAACATCACGACCAGGGTCACGACCATGGTCAGGGGCACGTGCAGTCCGACGATGATGCCCGTACGGAAGCCCAGGAAGGCAACGATCACGACCAGCACGATGCCAATGGTCTGGAGCAGGTTGCTGCGTACGGCGGCGACGGCGCGCTCGACGTGGGTGGGCTGGTAGTTGCCGATGCGGAGCTGGAAGCCGACGGGTAGCCGCTGCTCGATCTCCTCGAGTCGGTGGACGACGCGGGGTCCGAGGTCGAGCACGTTCTGGCCGGGCGCCATGCTGACCCCGATCAGGATCGCCTGCTCGTCCCCGTAGTAGAAGGGGGTGTCCGGAGGATCCACGTAGCCCTGGCGCACGGTCGCGATGTCGCCCAGCCGGATGACCTGTCCGGTCTCCGGGATCTCGAAGGTGACGTCGCGGATGTCGTCGACCGAACGGAACTCACCACGCGGCTCGACGATGATCTCGCGTCGTCCGGTGTCGATGCTGCCGCCCGGCAGGATCGTGTTCTGCGAGACGAGCGCGTCGCGAATCACCGACACCGAGAAGCCGAGCTGGGCGAGCTGCGCGGTGGAGAACTCGACCCAGACCGTCTCGTCCTGGACCCCGTAGAGCTCGACGCGCTTGACGCCTTCTAGGAGGTAGAGCTCGTCCTGCACCAGCTTCGCGATGTTGTGTACCTGGGCGAGGGAGAAGCCCTCGCCGGTGATCGCGGCGCTCGCCACCGTCACGTCACCGAAGTCGTCGTTCACGAAGGGGCCCACGACGTCATCCGGGAGCTGGGGCGTGGCATCGATGACCTTGTTCCGGACGTCCTGCCAGATGATGTCGAGATCCGCTTCCTCGTATCGGTCGAGGACCTTGATGCGAACCTCGGAGTAGCCGTTGCGCGACCAGGACTGGATGTAGTCCCGCTCCGGAATGCGAGCGAGGGCGCGCTCGAGCGGCCGGGTGACCAGCAGCTCGACGTCCCGGACGTTCATCCCCGGGGCGAAGGTCACGACCACGCAGTCGCGGACCGTGATCGGCGGGTCTTCCTGGCTGGGGAAGCTCGGAAGCACCATGAAGCCGAACGCCGTCAGCGCGATGACGATGATGATGATCAGGGGCTGGTTGCGGAGCGCGAAGCCGGTCAGGTTCATCGTCGGGTGCGGATCAGCCGCTCGTCGAGGAGGGTTACCTCCTGTCCGTCGCGCAGGAAGGAGACGCCCGCCGTCGCGATGATCTCACCTCCTTCGAGGCCTTCGAGGACGGCGATGTCGTTGTCGCGAATACCCCCCGTGCGGATGGGCTTCTTCTTCACCGTCGAGCTGGCCTTGTCGAACACGAAGACCGAGAAGCGGGCATCGGCCTCCGCGAGCGCCGCGGTCATGGGGATCAGGAGCCCGGCGCGGGACGTCACACCGTCGGCGGCGCGCGCGAGAGTGAAGAAGGCTTCCGCGGTCATTCCCGGCCGCAGCCCCTGCGGAGGCTCGGTCAGGTTCGCCCGCACCGGGAAGGCGTTGCCCGCCCCCGCCCGGGTGCCGACCTCCGAGACCACGGCGGCATGGCGCGGGGCCTCGCCCTCGCGCGTGTCCGCGAAGCCCGGGAAGGTCACCTCGACCGGGTCTCCTTGCTTCACCCGGGCGATCAGGGTCTCGGGCATCTGCACCTCGACGCGCAGCCCGCTCTCGCCGCTGTCCATTTCCAGGACCACCTGGCCTCCACCGACCTCCATGGCGGGCTCCACCTCGCGAACCGAGATCGAGCCCCCGAACGGCGCCTTCAGGACCGAGCGCCTCAGGTCGCGCTGCGCCAGGTTCCGACGCGCCTGGGCGGCCTCGACCTGGCTGTCTCGTGCGTCGCGCAGGGCCTCGGCGCGGTCGTATTCCTGGCGACTCGCGACCTGGGCTTCGAAGAGAGCCTTGGTCCGCTCGAAGTCCGCGCGGGCGGACTGCTGCAGCGCGATGATCTTCGAGAGCTCGGCTTCGGCGTCGGCCACCGTCAGCTGGAAGGGCTCGCGGTCCAGCCGGACCAGGACCTGGTCGGCCTCCACCTGGTCTCCGATGTCGACAAGCACGTCCTGGACGGTGCCCCCGACCTCGAAGGCCAGCTTCGTGTCGGACACGGCCGTGACGATGCCGGAGATCACGCGCTGCTCGCCGGACGCGGTCCCGGACACCCGCTCCCACTTGATGGCGCGAACGGGAAGCTCGGGCGGCGCTTCCTCACGCCCGCAAGCAGCGGTTCCCAATACGACACCTGACAAGGCGATGGCCGCCGAGAGCGACACCCCCCGACACAGCGAACGCGTAGCGTGCACGACACCCCTCCGAGCCGATCGACCCCAGAGTATACGCAGGATGCTCGTCGGGGTCGGCAGATCGCCCTAATCTTGCATCGTTCGCAGGCCACCGCACGATGGGCCGGTGAGGCCGTGGGTCGGCCCCTCGCGCCTTCGCGGCCTTCGCATGAGGGTCCGAGATGGGCCGTCTGGAACGCTGCCACGACATCGAGGACCTGCGGCGGCTCGCACTCCGCCGCCTGCCCTTCCCCGTGCGCGAGTTCCTCGAGGGCGGCAGCGATGACGAATGGACGCTGGCGGAGAACCGGCGGGCCTTCCAGCGCTATGTGCTCATGCCCCGTGCCCTGGGATCCGTGAAGGAGATCGAGCTGGGGACCCGGGTCCTGGGGCAATCGGTCGCCTGGCCGGTGCTGCTCGCACCGACCGGCGCCTCGCGGCTCTACCACAGAGACGGTGAGCGCGCCGTCGCGCGAGCAGCCTCTCGCACCGGCACCGCCTACGCCCTCTCCACCTACAGCTCGTTTCCTCTCGAAGAGGTGGCGCGGGAGGCGACGACAGCTCGGATCTTCCAGCTCTTCACGAGCATCGGACTCGACCGCAGCCTCGAACTGGTCGACCGCGCCCAGCGCGCTGGCTACGACGCCCTGTGTCTCACCGTCGACACCACAGCGCCACCCAACAAGCTGCGCGACCAGCGTTCGGGCCTGGAGACGGGTCGGCTGTCGGCCCGCAGCATCGCGAGCCTGGTCGCTCATCCCGGCTGGCTGCTGGGCCTGGCCCGAGGCGGACCGCCGCGCCTGGCGAATCTGGAGGTCGGCGTCCGGGAGGCCCAGGCCCTTCAATGGCTCGAAGCGCAGCGGCTCGACTGGAGCGTCGCCGAACGGATCCGGGATCGCTGGGAGGGACCCTTCGCCCTCAAGGGGCTCTTCCGTGCGGAGGACGCTTGCCGCGCCGCGGAGATCGGTGTCGACGCGCTGATCCTGTCGAACCACGGCGGGCGGCAGCTCGACAGCGTGCCGGCTCCCATCGACCTGGTAGCCGAGACCGTGGCGACGGTCGGTGAACGACTGGAGGTGCTCGTCGACTCGGGATTCCGGCGAGGCACCGACGTGGTGAAGGCCCTCGCCCTGGGCGCGCGGGGCGTGCTCGTGGGACGCCCCTATCTGTACGGTCTGGCGGCCGGCGGAGAGGCCGGCGTGGTGCGCGCCATCGAGATCCTGAAGCAGGAGCTGGTGCGCGACCTGCGCCTGCTGGGCGTCGGTCGGGTCGATGCACTCGAGCCCGGCTGCGTGCGCCGGGCTCCGGGCCAGGAGTGAGTCGCGTCCGGATCGCGACCCTGGACCGGCCACCACCGCCCGTTCGAACAGCGGGGCCTGCTCGCGATGGGTGCAGCCCTCCTGTTCGAGCGTGTCCCTCTACGCACGAGTGGGCATCGGTCGAAGCGCAACGCGCGGGCACGCTCCTTGCTAGGGGCGTGGACATGGACGGGGCCGGGGGACATCTCTCAGCGACCGCCTGGCCCGCGGATGGCAGCGCACTGACCCTGCGATCGGTGGTCGAGCGGGCGACGGACCCTGGATGCCGCTCGGGCTGGGCCACCCAGATGGAGGGCGCGCGTGTCCGTCTGCAGCTGTGGGGTCCCCTTCCCTTCGACTGGTCGGGCAACCTGTCCCTCCACGGACACGCGGCCGGACTGAGCGTCGTCGACCTCGACGCGAGACATCTGGGCGGCGCCCGCTGGGCCGGCTCCGCCCTGCTGGAAGCGCTGTCGACCGAAACCGACATCCGATCGCTCGACCTCCTGGCGATGGCCCGCCACCGGCCCGCCTGGATCCCGGCGAACCCGCCACAGCGACTGGAGGTCTTCGAGACGCTCCCCGCCGCGTCCGACGGCGCGCTTCGCGTCTTCGTGGGAGCACCGGACCGGCTCGGCCTGCTGGCGCGGATCGTCGAGGCGGTGCTCTCCTGCGGCCTGCGGCCGCGCGAGCTGTGTGTGCGCACGCGGGACGGGCGCGCCGGCGACTGGCTCACCCTCGAAGCCCGGGCCGGGGGCGAGCCCGACCCCGATGCCGTCCGTCGGCTGCGCGCCAGCCTCGACGCACCCTGACGCAGGGCGTGCGCCCGGCGGGAGACTCGGGGCTGCGGGGCCTCCACTCCGCGCAGAAGCTCTTCCCTACCCGCTCCTACGCGATCCGACCCCAGTCGTCCCGACCGACGCCGTGCGCCAGTGCCGCGCCCGACGCGAAGCGCTCCACCTCGTCGATCGCGAGCTCCATCATCCGAAGCGTCTCGGCGCCGAGGGAGCCGGCGACATGCGGGGTCAGCAGGACGTTCGGTAGATCGTAGAGAGGCGAGTCCGGCGGCAACACCTCCGGGTCCGTCGTGTCGATCACCGCGCGGATGCGCCCCGAGACCAGCTCGGCCTCCAGCGCATCGGCGTCGACGATGGCACCGCGCGCGGTGTTGATCAGGGTCGAGCCGTCGCGAAGCCGGGCGAGTCGCCGCGCATCCAGCAGCCCTCGCGTGCTCGGGAGCAGCGGAGCGTGCAGGCTGACGACGTCGCAGGCGCAGAGCAGCTCGTCGAGACCGGTAGCCCGCGCCCCGAGCGACGCGGCCTCCTCGCCGTCGACCGTCGGGTCGGCGAGCAGGCACTCCAGATCGTGTGGACGGAGCAGCTCCAGCACCCGGCGACCCACGTGCGACGCCCCGACGATTCCCACCCGCTTGCGGTAGTTGCCCAGGCCGGGCAGCTCGCGCGACCAGAGCCGCCCGGCGCGGAGCTCCTGGTAGCGCCGAGCGAGCTCGAGCACGCCCTTGTTGGCGAACAGGATCGCCGCGAGCGTGAACTCCGCGACGGGGATCGCGTTCGCGGCAGCCGCCGAGCTGACGAGCAGCCCGCGCTCGTAGCACGCTTCGGTGACGTGCTGCTTCACCGTGCCGGCGGCGTGCGCGACGAGTCGCAGCGCCGGCGCTCGGTCCAGGACTTCCCGGTCGAGGGACGGGCAACCCCAGGAGCTGATCAGGACCTCGGCCTCGGCGAGCAGGCGGGTCGCCCGCTCGCCCTGCAGCTCCGACAGCGGCTCGCGGTCGAGAAGCCGAGTGACCCGGTCCAGCCTTTCGAAGGTCGAGTCCACGAGCTGGTCCGCACACAGCGCGGGATGCAGGGCGAGGACGGTTCGCGGTCGCTGGAGCGATGCGTTCACGAAGACAGCTCCTAGATGAAGGGCCGGCGGTCGAGCACGAGACGCCAGGGCCGCTCGGTCACGATCACGCCCGGCAGGGCTCGTTGCAGCTCGGCGACGGCGCAGACCGCGCCGAAGAGCGCGTGCAGGTCGTCGAGTCCGGGGTCGGTCGCGGGATCCAGGCCCAGCAGGAACTCCAGATACTCACGGGCGAACGCCAGCAGGGCGGCCCGCGCCTCCGGAAGCCGCACCCCCGACTGCAGGGACGCGCGGTTCAGGCAGTACACCCAGTCGATCTCCGCGAAGCCGACGCTCGTGGCCAGCGGGAAGAGCTGCCGCTGGCGGATCTCGAGGCAGGTGTCGACCAGGGCCGCGGCGTGTGCGTGGGGTCGCCGCGCGTGCAGCTCGTCGAAGAGATAGTGGAAGGTGCCTGCGAGGGCCGGAAACAGGAACCAATCGCGTCGCTGCCCCGTGCCGATCGCCTCGCCGCGCACCAGCCCGGTGGCGGGATCCGTCGCGGCGTGGAGCCAGTCGAAGTAGGCGTCCTCCCATGCGGCCGTCGTCTGGCGAGCCAGATGGAGGGCGGCGTACAGTCCCGCCCCCCTGTGGGACTCGAGCCAGGGATTGCTCGCCCAGTCGAGGGACTCGAGGAGCTGTCGCATCGCGGTGGTGTCGAGCCACTGCGCCAGTCCCGGAATCGGCTGTGTCTCGACGGCGTCGAAGAGCTCGAGGGCCGCCAGGCAGTGCGCGGTGGTGTGGATCGGATGGTGGGTCGACTCGCGAAAGAGCCCGTCCTCCGGATCCCGGAAGCCGCGAAGCACCTCGATCGACGCGGCCCGGAGTCCGGGGTCGCCCGGAAGGCGGTCGAGCGTGTAGAGGAGATTCGCCGCGTCGGCGGCGCCGTAGGGATTGGAAGCGCGATCCTCTGCAGCGGCCAGCGACCAGCGCGCGTAGTCCCCCGGCGACGCCAACGCGTGGCGGTCGACGACCTCCAGGACCGCCGACTCGAAGGCGCGCAGGTCCAGCGGCTCGCTCACCCCGGACATGGTCGCAGACGCGCTCCGCCGCGGCCCCTCACCCGACGCCGAGCGCGGCCATCTGGTCGCGCAGGTAGCGAACGTCGCGGGTGAGCTTGGCCTCGAGGGGCTCGCACGAGTCCGAGAGGAACTCGATCGTCATCGGGCCGTCGTAGCCCGATCTCACGACGGCCTGGAGCAGGGCCGCATGATCGACGGCGCCTCCCGCCAGGTCGCCACCCGGCAGCAGCAGACCGTCCTCCTCTCGGGCGCGGTAGTTCTTCAGGTGGAGATAGCGCGCGCGTCCGGCGAGCCGCGTCGCGTCCGCCGGAAGGGTCGGAAGGGCCGCGGACGGAAGCAGATCCAGGACCTGGTAGTTCAGCGAGAAGTTCTCGCACCCGACCGCCGCGAGCAGCGCCTCGATCCGCTCCGGCGTGTCCGCGTACGAGCCGAGGTGCCGCTCGACGACCACCTGGATGCCGCGCGCTGCGGCCCGGTCGCTGACCTCGGCGAGCCGGTCGACGAGCTCGGCACGGCTGGTGGCGGCGGCGGGCTCGGCCCAGACGCGGAGGATGGGCGCCCCCATGGCGGCCGCCCGCTCGACCACCTCGGAGGCGTCACCCGGTTGCACGGCCTGGTCCTTCCCGAAGTAGGACCCGAAGGCAATCACCTCGATCCCCGCCTGGCGGACCCGACGGCCCGCCTCCTCGGCGGCCCGCGCTCCCGAGTCGCGGGCGAGATGCGGCGGCCGCTCGGTGACCTCGAGCCCGTCCGCACCGGCCTCGGCAGCCGCCCGCGCGGCGTCCTCGAGCGGTCGATCGAGTGCGGCGATCGAGCAGAAGCCGACCTGCATCCGGATACGATACCGAGGCCGGCCCGCGACCTTCCATGGCGCTACCGGTTCGGAAGCAGGCGACGGCCCCCGGTTCGCGTCCCTAGAAGCGTCCGTGGATGGAGAACAGGAAGCTGCGTCCGGGCAGCCGCACCTCGTCCTTGTTGAAGGAGACCGCGTTGCGGGCCTGCTGGTTGAGCAGGTTGCGGGCGCTCATGGCCAGCTCCAGGGGAACCACCTCCTCGAACACGGGCAGCCGATAGCGGGTGTCGAGGTCGAGCATCCAGAAGCCCCGGGTCTCGAACTCGTTGTCGGACCCGTGCCGCTGCTTCTCGGTTCGCAGGAAGCCGAAGCGCCCGCTCACCCGCTCGTGCTCGTAGGTGAGGGAGCTGCCCCAACGGATCGGGGTGATCCTCGGCACGTTCTTGTCGTTGCCGCCGCTGGTGAAGCGGGCGCGAACGAAGTCGAACTGCGACACGGCCCCGACCACCCCACCGCAGAGCTCGAAGAGCTCGATACCCACCCGGGCCTCTCCCCCGTAGAAGAGCGCGTTGCGAGCGGTGTAGAAGAGCTGGTCGAGCTCGTCGCCCGCCGGGTCGCCGTCCTCGTCGACGGTCACCCCGGTGAGGCGACCGTAGATGAAGTCGTCGTAGTGGGTGATGAAGGTCGCCGCCTCGATGGAGACCCGGTCCACCTGGCCCGTGACCCGCAGCTCGCCCGTGTAGGAGGTCTCCTCGTCGAAGTCATCGTCGCCGATCTCGAAGGTTCCCGTCGCCTCGTGGGGCCCGCTCGCGAAGAGCTCCACCTGGCTGGGAGCCCGCTGCCCCACGAGCACCAACGCGCCGATGCTCCAGGCGGGATCGGGGTTCGCGACCAGGCCCACCGATCCGCTCACCGGCGCGAAGGAGCGGTTGCGCTTGCGGCCGGAGATCGGCCGACCGTCCACCCACACGCCCTCGGTGCGGAAGCCGAGCTCGAGGTCGAGCGAGTCGGTGAGCTCCCGCTCCTCGAACAGGTAGAGGGCGATGCTCTCGGTGTCGCTCGGATCGAGGAACTCCGCCGCCTCGCCTTCGGCCTTGAAGTCCTGGGCGCGTCCATGCAGACCCACCGCACCCGCGAAGCCGAGGATTCCGTCGTGCACCAGCTCGAGGCGCCCGTCGAATTCCTCGTTGTCGAAGGTCTGCCCGACCATGCCATCGGCCTTCTCGTCGTGCGTGTAGTCGGAGTACACGCCGCGGAAGGTGATCCTGCGGATCCCCGACGCCGGGGCATCCCAGTCTCCTTCGAAGCGGTAGCGGTCCGTGTGCATGTCGATCTGGACGGGCTCGTCGGCCTCGGGGATGCCGTAGTCGCTCTCGAAGCGCGTGTACGCGAAGCCCACCCGGGCGGGTCCGTAGAACCAGGCCGCCCCGCCGCTGGCCGAGAAGGTGTCGGTGTCGGTCCCCTGCTGGGTGGCCCCGGTTCCCGTCTTGTAGTCGTCGCTCTTGCGAAGCAGCGAGTCGAAGTGCCACGCCACTTCCCCGTAGTCGGCCGCCTCCATGTCGCCCTCGAGCCGCACCGCCAGGTCCCGCTCGTCGGCGTTCTCGCCGTACATGCCGACCACCTCGCCGGTGAACCGTGTGCCGGGCAGTCGTCCCGGCACCCGGTTCGTGATGGCGTTGACGACACCCGCCGAGGCGCCGCCGCCGTAACGCAGCACACCCGGGCCGCGCACGACCTCCAGGTACTGGGCCGCGAGCGGGTTCACCGGCACCGCGTGGTCGGGGCTCAGACGGGATACGTCGTGGGTGGACAGACCGCTCTCGAGGACCTCGGTGCGAAAGGCGTCCTGTCCCCGGATGACCGGGCGGCTGGCACCACCCGCGAAGCCCGTGCTGGTGACACCGGGTACGTTGCGAAGGGTATTGCCGATGGTGGTACCGAGATCCTGGAGGATCTCGGTGCGATCGAGTTGATCGACGGGAAGCGCCAGCTCCTCGGCGCGATGCGCCAGGGGCGAGGCGGTAATGACGATCTCCTCGGTGGGTCCGTGCTCTTCGTGCTCGTGTTCGTGTGCGTGCTCGTCGGGGTCCTCGTCCGCGAAGCCCGGAGCGGCGGGCAGCACGAGGGCCAGGAACGCACACAGCTGCAGGAGCAGCCGCGCGTCGTGGCGTTGCATGGAGGGACTCCTCTCGGTGCAGGACTTCGTAGGGCCCCGGGCCGAGGCTCCGACCGGGACGGGGTGTCGGGTCTACGCGTGCAACGAGAGAAGGGGAGGCGCGCGCGGAGCCGCCGGTGCGCACCGCTCCGAGCGGGCGCCACCGGGTTCCGGCGGCAGCACCGAGCGGGAGCCGGGGCCGTAGGACCTGTCCTCCGGCGCGGCCGCGGTCG